>NZ_JBHWUW010000074.1:0-1152 GCF_042737245.1 Streptomyces sp. NPDC060002 | reverse complement strand
CGCGGCGGTGCCGAAGCTGATTGCGGAAACGCTTACCGCGCAGAGTGCGGACATCGACACGGTTTCCGGCGCGACCATCACGAGCGACGGTTACAAGGAGTCGCTCCAGGCCGCGATCGACGCGAAGGGCGCCTGACGTGCACCGCGTCGAACACGTCATGGGGTTCCCGGTCTCGCTGCGGGTCGACGACACCGTCGTCCCCGACGAGAGCGGGGACGCCGTGTTCGCGTGGCTGCGCGAGGTCGACGCACGGTTCAGCCCGTTCAAGGCCGACAGCGAGGTCTCCCGGTACGGCCGGGGCGAGCTGTCGGCCGACGAGCTGAGCGCCGACCTCGTGGAGGTGCTCGACATCTGCGAGCGGTACCGGGTGGCCACCGGCGGCGCCTTCGACATCCGGCTGCCCGGCCGCGGCCTGGACCCCTGTGCGGTGGTCAAGGGCTGGTCCGTGCAGCGGGCGGCGGAGCTGCTGACCGGGGCCGGGCTCAGCCGGTTCTGCCTCAACGCGGGGGGCGACGTGGTCGTCTCCGGCGGTCCCTGGCGGGTCGGCGTACGGCATCCCGAGATCGCCGACCGGCTGTGTACCGTTCTCGACCTCACCGACGGGGCCGTGGCGACCTCCGCGCGCTACGAGCGCGGCGACCACATCATCGACGGCCGCACGGGCCGTCCGGCGACCGGCCTCGACAGCCTGACCGTCGTGGCCCCGACCCTGACCGAGGCGGACACCGTCGCCACGGCCGCTTTCGCCATGGGCACGGACGGTGTCGAGTGGGCGGCCGCGCGGGACGGCTGTGAGGTGTACGCCGTACTGCCCGGCGGACGTGTGCTGCGCACCGGCGGATTCCCGACGGCGGAGGCAGCGGCCGCGTGAGCGTCGAGGCGGGGACCTTGGGAGCGGCGCTGTGGCCACTCGGCTGGGCTGCCACCGTTCTCGCCTGGCCGTCGGGGCGGGGACGCCGGCCGCAGACGCGTCGTCAACGCCGGTGTCGCTGACCGGGCTGCTGCGGTACAACTCGCTCCGAAGCGGTTTCACAACGGTTTCCGATCATGCGGAAGGGGGGGGGGCGGCGGGAAAACCCGGCCCCCCCGGTGGTGTTTAGAACAAACACCGGGGGGTGAAGCCCCCGGGGGCGCCGGCACGCGGGGTGAGA
>NZ_JBHWUW010000073.1:0-37496 GCF_042737245.1 Streptomyces sp. NPDC060002 | reverse complement strand
TTCCGGGGGCCCTGCGGCCTCCGGTCCTCCCGGATCTCGAAGTCCACTGCAACTCCCTACGAACGGGGTGTTGCAACGACCTCTTGAACTGAAGATGGCCGGGGCTTCTTTGTTGCTTCGACTACGCGACTGGGCAGGCCAGTTCAGGAATCGCATGATTCGGGGAACACGTCACCACCGCCAGGGACAGATACGAGGGGCGTTCGAGGTAGCAGCCGTAGGACACATCACTGCCCGAGTGCAGTCGTTCGGCAGCAGCGTTCACCACCTGGGCCAGACGCGTGGTGTCTCGGTCCTTCTCCGACGCGAACCGAGGGGCGTGCTCGGCCAGTCGCTCACCGAGCCAGGCCGCCGCCTCCTTGGCTTCCTCCCAGGTTCCACAAACGAGGGAGCGGGGTTTGATGAGCCAGTACGCCGTTTCGATGGGCGGCAGATCGGCAGTGGGGAACTCCGCCACCACTTCCCGATAGCGCTGGATCAGCTCCGGTCTGCTCCCAGCCGGGGGCGGCTCAGGATGAGGGGGCCGTCGCAATGCTTCCTGGTCGAAACGCTCTTTCGGGCCGCTCCACAGATAGCCGTGGTGGTGCACCTGTTGTTCCCGTTCGGTGTCAGCGGAGGACCAGCCGGACCCGACCCAAGAAAGCGGTCGGGCCCGACCGGCGGGGGAGGGGGGATCAGACGTTCAGGCCGAACCGCGCCGGGTCGATACCGGCCGCGTCCAGCTCCTCAGTGGTGAACCGCAGCGGCTGCGCGTCCGGCCGCTTGCTGTCAGCGAGGGCCCAGGCGTCCGCGCCGATCCGGGCCAGCGTCACGCACCCTTCGGAACAGGGGCCGCCGCACGCCTGGACGAACGAGGCCCCGTTGATGTCGAGCGCGTAGAGGTCGGTTCCGTTCTGCATCACTGCACCTTCCTGCTCAACTAATCGCGGCCATGACTGACCGCCGCCGCCCATACCGGACGGGAGTCTGTTCCCCTAGGTCAGTTGGGGACCGTGCGCGGAGAGGTCAATGGGGAGCGGTCGCGTGTCGTTGGGATGCCCGTAACGCTTGTGCAGCCGCATCGCCTCGACGGTCTCCAGCGCCTTGGCCGGATTCCCGGATCGATTGGCTGTGCGAACCCGCTTGCGGAGCGTCGCGCATTGGACGCACGACGCCGGGTCCACCTGACCCGTCCGGGGTGCAAGCAGGTTCAGCAGGTCCTGAACGGACACGGAGTTCTCCCAAGCAATCAGCGGACTTCAGACACGCCTTACTTGCTGCGGCGGGGCCAACCACTCTCTGCCGCCGCCCTCGGGCCACAGGAAGGCAACAGGGCGCTTCAGGCGTTCACCCGGCGGCTCTCCCGGGTCCTCGTAGTCCCGGATCACGTCGCGGAGGATGCCGACCCTTCCCGATGCGTCCCGGACCCGCTTACCGATGTCGTCGGTCGTGACGCTCACCGCTGGTACCCCGCGTGCTCGTCTCTTTGGTGCTGACGCAGCTTCACGTTGGCATCGGATACGGCGCTGTAGTCCCCCGTGGAGCGGGCGTTCTCTCGGGCGACCGACTGAGAAAGGCACACGGGGCAGCCGGGCATGGGTGACGGTTCGCGCGGCAGCTCCGACAAGCACGTCCCCACCGTGGGTTCGGTCGCAGGACCGGACGTTCTTTCTTCGCTCTCCATGCCGCCATCTTCGGCGGCCCGCGGATGCGTATCTAGCCTGTTTCCTGTTCCCGCAAAAAGTCGTTTCGGATAGCCTCGATCAGATTCCGCATATCAGCGCGGCCAGCGCCACTTGCTCGAACCTATCGAACTTATCAACATACAAAGTTACGTCCCGGGGGTCCGTGACAACCACCTCGGCGTGAACCGTTTCCATGGTGACCATTCGGTTGTCACGGATGACGAACGCATGATTTGCAATGTCGTGCTGCTGAATCGTCAGCGGAACTACACGGATATCTACATGGGGCAGCCGGGATATGGAAACGATGCGGTCCAACTGTGCAGCCATCATCTGTGGCGGGACGATTTGCCAGCGTAGGACTGTCTCTGTGATGACGAACCGCAGGGACTTAGTGTTGTCATAGAGAATCGCTTGTCGTTCGAGTCGCCCGTTGATCGTTCGCGTCAGGGCGTCATCGCTCAAATCATGGCGTTGCAGGATGGCCCGGATGTACTCAGGTGTCTGGAGCAGGCCGGGAACCAGCGCGGGTTGAAACAACCGCAGCACCGACATCTGCGCTTCCAGGGCCTTGGCTGCCTGCTGGCCCTTGTGAACGCCGATCCGTTTCAGGAGCCGCCATGCTGTTGCCTCCGTCGCAGATGCTCGGGCTGCCTCCGTGTATTCAGCCTTGACCTCGTCCGATACGCCGATGGCGGTGAGGATGCGCTCAACGTCTGTTGCGCTGGGTGCCAGCTTGGCATTCTCGATCTTGGACAGCTTGGACGGAGACATGAGGGCGCTGCGGGCCACTGCTTTGGCTTCCTTTCCGGATGCCACTCGCAGCGCCCGCAGCGCGGCCCCAAGCTGTGCTCTGTTCACGCCCCGTACTTGGCCCACCATTCGTTAAATGGTTCTGCGTGTGCGAGTGCCGCGTCACGGTACTGTGTGAATTCCGCCGTGCGTTCCGGTGGCAGCACTTCCGATCCGAGGTACTTCCCGTTTTCGTCGTAGTTCATGACGGCCACGGAGGAGGAGTCGAAGAACCAGAAATCCGGGACGTTCCCCAGCGGGTTGGGCTTCTCGGTGACGTCGAGGATGAAGAACTCTTCGCCTCCGGTCATGTTCTTCCGGTAGCCCCACCCGAGTTCGAAGCAAAGATAGTCCGTGAGTGGGCGCGACAGAATGTGCACCCGGTAAACCCGCTTCCCCTTCTCGGTGTGTGAGTGGAGTTCTTCGATCCAGCCCGCGTTGTAGTCCTTCGGCCGAGGCTCCCCGGCCTGGAATGCCTGGAAAGCGTCCACGTTCCCCGACTGGCTGTAGTCGTCCAGAGTCTCCAGGCGGAACGCCTCGCGCTCGAAAGAGTCGAAGAGGTCGCCGAGGGTCTTAGAGGAGGTTGTCACGAATGGCCTTCTGAATCAGTTCCATGGGGATCTCGACCAGGGTTTCGTGAGCGGGAATTTCCAGCCCGTGGTCGGTGGGCGTCTCGCCTTGAACCAGGAAGGTGCCTCGGTCTGTCGCGTAGATGGTCGGACAGTCCTTGATGTCGCACGTGCTGACCAGCTTGGTGACCTTCATGGTCTGGGTTCCCCTCTCCCATGCCGCTGCCAGTGCCCCGCATCTGGGTTGATGCTCCCGAGGGTGAGGCGCACCGGTCAAGCGATCACGGTTGACGGAACAGGAAACCGCGTAACCTGCCCGGAGCCTGCCACTCCTCGGACCGGTCGGAGGAGATGCCATCAGTGCCACCCCTACCTGGGCAGACTCTTGACGATCATGGGGAAATGCTGGGCAGGTCCCTCTGGGATGGGTGTTCGTGCAGGTCAGAGCCGTATGACCTGTAAAGCACCCAGATCTACGAGGGCACGAACCAGGTCCAGCGCATCGTCATGGCGAGGAACCTGCCGTAAGCGGTTGCTGAGCCGACGGTCGAAGGGTGCCCGGGGAACGGGCGCCCTTCACTGCTGTCGGCGCCCTCGAAGGGCGGCCCGTCACGGACGATCCGGTGCCCCGGCAGCCGACGGGCCTCGGCGAGCTCCGCGGCGATGCGGCCGGCGGAAGCCGGTCCTGCCGGGGTGGTCGGGTGAGGCGCCTGCTCAGTCCCCGAGCCCCTCCGCGATGCGGCGCTCGCGCAGTTCCCTGATCGCCCGGCGCCGGGCCAGCCGGTGGGTGCGGCGGATCTGGGCCTCCTGGTAGCGCCTCTTGTCGCGTTCCGTCTCCGGGAGGACCGGGGGGACCGCGCGCGGCTTGCCGTCGGCGTCGACGGCGGCGAAGACCAGGTAGGCCGAGCCGACCTGGGTGGCCGGGGCGGACTCGTTCCAGCGTTCGGCCAGGACCCGGACCCCGACCTCCATCGACGTCCGGCCGGTCCAGTTGACCTGGGCCTTCACATGGACGAGGTCACCGACGCGGACCGGCTCCAGGAACGCCATCTCGTCCATGGACGCGGTGACGGCGGGCCCGCCGGAGTGCCGTCCGGCCACCGCGCCCGCCGCGTCGTCCACGAGTTTCATGATCACACCGCCGTGCACCGTGCCGAGCAGGTTGGTGTCGTTGTGGGTCATGATGTGGCTGAGGGTGGTGCGGGACGCGGATGCGGGCCTGCCCGGGATGTCCGGGGTGCTGCCCGAGTCCGCCGCGGTGACCTGGTCTGTCATGTCCTCCACCTTATGCCGAGGGGGACAACCCGGGACTTTGTGTCAGCTTGGCAACAGCGGGGCCCTGATTCTCCGACGGCCCTTGTAAGGCACACAGCACTGCCCTGCACACTGGTCCGCATGAACGATTGGCCCGAGGGACGGTCCGACAGTGACCGCGGCAACCGGTACGGCGGCGGCAGCGCGAACGCGCGGCCCGAGAGCCCGCGTGTCATGCGGCAGGTCCGCCGCGGCCCGGCGGCGCCGCCGCAGGGCGCCGGCGTCCCGCCGCAGCCGTCGTACGTCAACGGTCAGGGACACGGCGACTACACGAACGCCCAGAACGCCGGCTACGACAGCGGCTACAGCTCGGGCCAGGTCTACGGGGGCGGTGGCGGCGACGACTCCGGCGGGCCGGGGGGCTACGGCACCCGCGCTCCGCGTCCCGCGCCGAACTGGCGCCGCCGCATCAAGTGGACGGCGATCACCGTCCTGACGGTGCTGGTCGTGACGTCGGTGGGCACGTACTTCTGGGCCGACGGCAAGCTGAACCGCGAGGTCGACCTGTCCAAGGTCATCGACCGGCCCGAGGCGGGCGAGGGCACGAACTACCTGATCGTCGGCTCCGACAGCCGTGAGGGCATGTCCGCCGAGGAGAAGAAGGAACTGCACACCGGTTCCGCCGAGGGCAAGCGCACGGACTCGATGATGATCCTGCACACCGGCTCCAACGGCGACACGCTGATCTCGCTCCCGCGCGACTCCGACGTGGAGATCCCGACGTTCGTCGGCTCCGAGTCCGGCAAGACCTACAAGGGCACCGGCCGGCACGTGAAGCTCAACGCGGCGTACGCCGAGGACGGGCCGGAGCTGCTGGTGCGCACGGTCGAGTTCAACACCGGCCTGCGCATCGACCACTACGTGGAGATAGGCTTCGCCGGCTTCGCGAACATCGTGGACTCGGTCGGCGGTGTCGAGATCGACATCCCGCAGGACATCAAGGACACCAAGTCGGGCGCCGACTTCAAGAAGGGCAAGCAGACCCTGAACGGCGAGGAGGCCCTCGCGTTCGTCCGCACCCGGTACGCGCTCGCGGGCTCCGACCTGGACCGTACGAAGAACCAGCAGAAGTTCCTCGCGGCCCTGGCCAGCCAGGTGGCCACCCCGGGCACGGTCCTCAACCCCTTCAAGCTCTACCCGACCATGAGCGCGGGCCTGGACACCCTGATCGTCGACAAGGACATGGGCCTGTACGACCTGGGGTCGATGTTCTTCGCGATGAAGGGCGTCAACAGCGGCGACGGCAAGTCGATGAACATGCCGATCTCCGGCTCCACGGGCGGCAACCTCGTCTGGGACAAGGCGAAGGTGAAGACGCTGGTCGGCCAGCTGAAGAACGACGAGAAGGTCACCGTCTCGGGCAACTGAGCAGCCGGCCGCCGCACGGCCCTGTCACTCAGGGGCACCCGCACAGGGTGCCCCTGAGCGACGTTCGGGCGGCGGTCACATGGTGGCGCCCGCCATCGTGCGGCACATCTCGGCGCAGCGGCGACAGGACTCGGCGCAGCGCATCATCTGCGGATCGTCCGGCATGGCCATACACGCCTCGGCGCACATGTCGCAGGCCTTGGCGCACATGGCGCACATCTCGGCCGACATGGGCGAGCGCCGCATCATCATGTCGGCGCACATGCGGGTCGTCTCGGAGCAGTCCATGAGCGCGCGCATGATCTGCATCTGGGCCTGGCCGCCCATCTGCATGCAGGAGCTCATGGTCTCCTCGCACATGCTGTGGCAGGCCATGCACGCCTCGACGCAGTCCTGCATCTCCTTGCTCATGGCGGTCATCGTTCCGGGCTGGGTCATGGCTCCTCCTGGAGGGTGAGGGGGCCCCGGGCGGGCCCCGTGCGTGCCCTTCCGTCGTACGCCTCCCACGTGCCCCGCGCCATCGGGCGGACGGCTCCGTTCCGTACGTTTCGCACCAGAAACGCACATGTGCCTAGGAGCAGCCCACCTCGTCCCCCCGCACCACACCGAACTCCCCCTGCTCCACCTGGGCCGCCCGCACCTTGCGGACCTCGTGGAAGTCCGTCCCCGCGATGACCTTCAGCGTCGGCCCGAGGCCCTTCACGGCCCGCAGTTCACTGCCCGGCAGGGCCGTCGCGAGGGACTTCGCGGAACGGTCCCAGCGGGGGTCGTAGGCGACGACCGTGCGCCGGGTCGAGGGGGCGGCCGCGCTGACGACCGGCTGCCGGGTCGTACGGAAGCCCGTCGCCGCCAGCGCCGCGTCCACCCGCTTGCCGAGCCCCGCCGTGCGGGTGCCGTTCTCGACCTGGACGCGGATCTGCTGCGGGGCCACGTCCACACGCGCGGCCCGGCCGCCGTGCGGCCGGGCTCCCGCGGAGGCGAGGGGCTCGTCGTCGCGCAGGGCCCGGAAGAGGCGCTGCGCCTTCACCGGGTCCCACTTCAGCGTCGAGCCGAGGCCTTTCACGGCGTAGTCCATCCGGCCGATGGGCACGGTCGTGAACTCGGAGGAGGAAGGGGAGAAGGTGCGCATCGCCCGGCCGAGGTCGAGGAGTTCGTCCGTGCCGAAGCCCCGGTCGGCCCGTACCGAGCCGAGCACCGCCCGCGTCACGTCCCGGAACTTCAGTGGGTTCAGCAGCACCCCGGAGGAGGTGGCCCGGTCCACCAGGGCCGCCAGGAAGCGCTGCTGGCGCTTCATCCTGCCCAGGTCGGAGGAGGCGTCCGTGTGCCGGGAGCGGACGTACTGGAGGGCCTGGCCGCCCTTGAGCGTGTGTGCGCCCGGGGCCAGGTCCAGACCCGTGTACGTGTCCTTCAGGGGCTCCGCCGTGCAGATCCGCACGCCGTCCAGGACGTCCACCGTCTTCATGAAGCTGGTGAAGTCGACCTCCAGGTAGTGGTCGATCTTCACGTGGGTCATGTTCTCGACCGTGCGGACGGTGAGCTGCGGTCCGCCCTCCGCGTACGCGGAGTTGATCCTGATCGGGTGGCCGCTGTGCTCCTTGCCGGTGACCTGGTCGGTGTGCGGCGGCGTCTCGGCGTAGGAGTCGCGCGGGAGACTGACGACGCTGGCCCGCTCCCGGTCGTCCGAGATGTGCACGATCATGATCGTGTCGGTGCAGTGACAGGGGGTCCCGCCCAGGCGGTAGCGGCGGCGCTCCGTCTCCGTGATGTCGTCGCGGCCGTCGGTGCCGACCAGCAGGACGTTCATGCCGTGGCCGGCCCGCGGACGGTTCTTCATGTCCTTGAAGGGGTCGACGCGGGTGATGTCCGCGTCGAGGCCGGCGACCACCGAGTGACCGATCCCGGCGGCGGCGAGCAGCACCACCGAGAGCGTGGTCGTCGCCCGCATGGCCCAGCGGGGGCGCCCGCGCCGGACGGGACGGCGTGCTGGACGGCGGGACGGGCGGGGGCGACGCGGGGACCGGGACGGTGTGGGGGGCATACGGGCACCTCCGGGCGGCGGCCGTGGGCGGTGGTGGCCGTTGGAACGGTAGGCCCATACGATCTGCCGACCGGTGCAGCGCACCCGGCGGGGCGGGCCGTGTCCCCCGTTCGCGGTAACGTGAGCCCCCTATGAACGCCAAGCCCGACGTGCAGCTCCCCGCCGTGTCCGTCATCATGCCCGTCCTCGACGAGGAGCGGCATCTGCGCGGAGCCGTCCAAGCGATCCTCGCGCAGGAGTACGCCGGCGAGATGGAGGTCGTGATCGCCATCGGTCCGTCCACGGACCGTACGGAAGAGATCGCGGCCGAGCTCGTCGCCGAGACGGCCTCCCGGAACAAGCGCGTGCAGACGGTCCCCAATCCCACCGGTCGTACGCCCGCCGCGCTCAACGCCGCGATCAAGGCCTCCCGCCATCCGATCGTCGTCCGCGTCGACGGGCACGGCATGCTCTCCCCGGACTACATCGCCACCGCCGTACGGCTCCTGGAGGAGACCGGCGCGCAGAACGTCGGCGGGATCATGCACGCCGAGGGCGAGAACGACTGGGAGCACGCGGTGGCCGCGGCCATGACCTCGAAGATCGGGGTCGGCAACGCCGCCTTCCACACGGGAGGGCAGGCCGGCCCCGCGGAGACCGTGTACCTCGGCGTCTTCCGGCGGGCGGCGCTGGAGCAACAGGGCGGCTACAACGAGGAGTTCATCCGCGCCCAGGACTGGGAGCTGAACTTCCGGATCAGGGAGGCCGGCGGTCTCATCTGGTTCTCGCCCGAACTCAAGGTGTCGTACCGGCCGCGGCCCAGCGTCAAGGCGCTCGCCAAGCAGTACAAGGACTACGGCCGTTGGCGGCACGTCGTCGCCCGCTACCACGAGGGCTCCATCAACCTGCGCTACCTCGCCCCGCCCACCGCGGTGTGCGCGATAGCCGCCGGGATCGTCGTGGGCGCCGCGCTCACCCCGTGGGGTTTCGTGATCCCGGGCGGCTACCTCGCGGCGATCGCCGCAGGGTCGCTGCCGGCCGGCAAGGGGCTGCCGCTCAAGGCACGGCTCCGGATTCCCGTGGCTCTCGCCACCATGCACATGTCGTGGGGTTTCGGCTTCCTGACCAGTCCGAAGGCGCTGGCCAGGAAGGTCATCGCGTCGAGGCGCCCCGCGGTCCTCACCGACGCGCACTGAGCAGGGCGAGGCGCGCTCACGGAGCGACTCCGGAGCGCGCCCTCGAGGCACCACGGGACCCGGGCTACCAGGTGTAGTTCGGGTCCACGTGCATGCACTGGCTGGTGTCGGACGCGTTGATCGCCTCGGCCGTGTCGGGCGTCGTGTCGTCCTTCACCGGCGCCTTGTACGCCGTCCCCGACCGCCAGTCCGCGCCCACGACGACCGTGACCCCGGAGACCTCGGTGGACTTCTTCACCTGACCCGTCGGGATGCCGAGGGCCTTGGCGACCGCCTCGGCGTCGCCCTCCAGATCGGCGCTCGGGTAGCGGACCACCGTGGCCGCCACGGCCGAGGCCCCCGAGGTGTCCGCGACGGCCTCGGTGAAGCCCTTGCCCGTCAGCAGATCCTTCACCGCCGTCGCCCGCCCGCGGACCGCCGCCAGCGTGCTCGTGGACGTCCCGTTGTGCACCTGCACCGCGATCTCGCCGGCCGCCGCGGCCGGGTCCGTGACCGTCGGCGACGGGCTCACGGTGGCCTTCTTCGCGTCCTTGCCGTCCAGGGCGATGTCGTCGCGCACCAGACGGAACAGCTGCTTGGCGTCGTCCGTGGGCACCACCCGGCTGCCCTGGTAGCGGTTCGGCATCGTCGTCATCGTGATGCGCTCGGTGGGCACCTTCTTGAGCTCGCCCGCCAGGTCGTACATCTTCGTGATGGTGTCGAGGCCGTCGTCGACGGTGATCGCCTTCGTGGCCGCCTCGGCGAGCTTGCGCAGCTTGTTGGGGTTGGTCAGCTTGGCGCTGGCGCGCAGCTCGCGGACCATCGAGTTCATGTACATGTGCTGCGCCTTGGCGCGGGCCAGGTCGGTGTCGTCCTCGAAGCCGTAACGCGTACGCAGCCACTGCAGGGCCTGCTTGCCCTTGACGGCGTGCGTGCCCTCCTCCAGCTTCAGACCGGAGCCCTTGCCGGTGCTGGTGTGCGAGTAGACATTGGCGTCCACACAGACCGGGACGCCGCCGATCGCGTCCGCCATCGACACCACACCGGAGAAGTCGATCATCATGAAGTGGTCGATGTGGATGTCGGTGAGCTTCTCCCAGGTGGCCACCGTGCAGCCCGGGCCGCCGCGACCGAGCGACACGTTCGTCATCTCGTCGGTCAGCGACCCGTAGGCGGTCCCGTCGTCGGGGTCCGTGCACTTGGGGATGTCCAGCAGGGTGTCGCGCGGCATGCTCACCACCGACATGTTGCTGCGGTCCGCCGATATGTGCAGCAGCATCTGGACGTCCGCGAGCGGGGGACCGTCGAAGGTGTCCTTGGCGCCGCCGAGCTTCTGGTTCTCCGCGGTGTCACGCGCGTCCGAACCGATCAGCAGGATGTTCAGCGCCGTCTGCCCGGCCGAGTTGGCCTCCGTCTCGGCCGCCCGGTCCTTCTCGTCGCCGATGTTCAGGTCGTCGCTCTTGATGTTCGCGTTGAGGTGTTCGTAGTAGAGGTATCCGGCCCCCGCGCCGCCGAGTATGACCACCGCGAGCACCGTCGCCGACCAGCGCAACGCGCGTCGACGTCGGCGTCTGCGATCCGTGTTCCGGCTCGCGCCGCGGCCGCCGCCGGCTCCGCCGTCCTCCTCGGACGCGGTCTCGTCCTGTTGTTCCCGCGCCGCCGGGGACACCGTGTCCTCGACCGCGGGAACCTCCCTCCGCACCCCACTGCTCCCCGCCAATTCCCCTGCCCCTCCCCGCCGTGCGCCTGACACGGGCCCGTCCCGCGTCAAGTCAGACGCACGACGGGCCCGAAGGGTTACCTACTTGGCGCACTTGACCTTGTCCGCCGTGGACTTCTGGACCGTGTCCGGCACGGTGGTCGGAGCTGTGAGCGAGACGCCCGCGCCCTTGAAGTCCTTGCCCAGCGTCAGCGTCATCGTCGGCAGACCCTGGGAGTTCTCGACACTCTTGCCCGGCTTCAGAGCGGTACCGGGCAGCCCCATGATGGCGGCGAGCTTGCGTGCCTGGTCGGCCTGGTCGGGCGCGTACTCGAGCGTCGTCCTGCTCAGTGCCGCGGGCGCGTTGCCCGCGTTCTCGGACTTCGTCACGCCCTCATCATTCTGCAGCCAGTTAAGAGTTTCCTGTGCGCTGCCGGCCGGAGCGCCGCCGTTCATGACCTGCACCCGCACCGCGGAGGCCGCGGACTGGGTGCCCTTGAGGCGGGCCGCGGCGGCCGCGGCGGCCGCGTTCTTGGACGCCGCCGCCTGCTCCTTCACCTCGGTGAAGGAGACGTCGTTCTTGATCATCTGGAAGACGGTGGGCGCCGTCGAGGCGTTCACGACGACCGTGGCCGCGACCTTCTCGGCCGGGTTGTCGACCACCGGCACGGTGGTGAAGGTCAGGTTCTTCACGTCGAGCTTGCCCAGCTCCAGACCCAGGTCCTTCAGCTTGTCGATGGTGTCCAGCTGGGAGTCGACGGTCAGCGCCTTCGTGCCCGCCTCCGCCAGCTTGATCATCTTGGTCGGGCTGGTGAGCGTGTCGTTCGACTTCAGCTTGCGCATCAGTGCGCTGAGGAACTGCTGCTGGAGCTCGATCCGGCTCAGGTCGCCGCCGAAGCCCACCGAGTGCCGGGTGCGCACGTAGGCCAACGCCTGCTCACCCTGGATGATGTGCGTGCCCTTCGACAGCTTCAGATGCGAGTCGGGGTCGTCGATGTCCTTCGCCAGGCACACCTCGACGCCGCCGACCGCCGTGGTCAGCGTCTTGACCGCGTTGAAGTCGGCCACCATGAAATTGTCCGCCTGGATCCCGGTCAGCTCGGTGACCGTGCGCACGGTGCAGCTCGGCGTGCGGTTGTCCTGCCCGAGGCTGGTGTTGAAGCGGACGTCGTCCGTGCCCTGGATGACCTTGGTGGAGCCGTCCTCCTGCTTGGTCTCGCAGTCCGGGACGTCCACGATCAGGTCGCGCGGGATGCTGAGCGCGGTCGCGTTCGTCCGGTCCTTGGAGACGTGCAGCAGGATCGTGGTGTCCGCGTGGCCCACGCTGCCGGAGTCGCCGTAGCCCTCGTTGCCCGAACCGGTGCGCTTGTCGGTGCCGATCACCAGCAGGTTGATCGCCTTGTCCTTGCTGAAGCCACCGGTGCTCGCGCCGTCGTCGGAGACGGACGTGATGTTGTCGTTGAGGTGCTCCAGATAGAGGTAGGCCGCACCGGACGTACCCACCAGGACGAAGGCCATGATCCCGCCGGTCCACAGCAGGATCTTCTTCGCCTTCGACTTCTTCTTCACCGGCCGGCGGCCACGCCGGTTCGCCGCCGGTTCCTCCGGCGGTGCGCCCCGGCGACGGCGCGGCGAAGGCACCTCCGGGTCCGGCGTCTCCTCGGACGACGACGACCCCCGGCCCTGCGCAGCCTTGCGGCCGCGCGCCGCGTCTCCTCCTCCGCCGGTCCGTCCGGAGTCGGATCTACGAGGCCCGGGCACCGCCGATTGCGGTGCGGAAGGAGTCAGTCGCAGTTCGTATTCGCCGGTGTTCGGATTGAGTACCCACTGGTCTGCGGGGTCGATGTTGTCCGCCCGCCCACGGCCTTGCGCGTCCACGGTTGTCTGAATCCTCCGTCGGGGCCACGCGGCGCCTTTCCCCCTCAAGGCGCTCGGGTCTCGGTCACTCGGTGCGCGACCCCAGGAAGGACCTCGTGGCCGGGGGCACCGGATCGCTCACACTATCCGCCCGGTTCGGCGGCGAGCGACGGCCGTGACAAATTCCACGCCCCTACAACCGGGCAATCCGACCTATTTCTTTGAACTTGTGTTCGCGGTAAGGGGACGGCTTGGCAAGCGCTTTACCCACAGCCGTCCTCGGCGGCGGTGTTCCCGCGGAACGTGGGAGCGGGCGGAGTGGGTGAAACCGCCCCGGAAGCCGCAGGTCCCGCGGCCCGGAATCCGAACGGACCGTAGTCGCCCGACTCCGCAGGTGCGGAGTTCGTGGGAATTTCCTGAGAAACCGCCACCGGCGTGTCCGTCCGCAGCCGTTCGAAGAGTTTCTCCGCCTCAGGCTCCACGAGTTGGTCGCGATTGGCGTTGTAGACGTACGACTCCCGTGGAACGGTCATGAATTGCACATGTTCGGTGGGAATGTCCCGTAGACCGCGCACGAGTTCGTACAGTCCGCGCAGACTCGCCAGATCCGGGTCGGCGGTGAGCGAGGACGTGGCCGAGTCCAGCAGCGGATACAGCTTCACCGGGTTCAGCAGGACGTCATTGCTCTGCACCTTGTTGACGAGCGCCCCGAGGAACCGCTGCTGCCGGTCCATCCGGTCGGTGTCACTGCCGTTCCCGAGGGACTTGCGGGCCCGCACGTACCCGAGCGCCTGCTCCCCGTCGAGTGTGACCTTCCCGGCCGGCAGCCGCAGCTTGGCGGCCTTGTCGTCGATCGGCTTCCGCAGGCACACCTCGACCCCGTCCACTGCGTCGACCATGTCCTTGAACCCACTGAAGTCGACGACCACGTGATGATCGATGCGCACACCCGTCAGCTTCTCCACCGTCCGGATCGTGCAGGCCGAACCCCCGGTCTGGAAGGCGTAGTTGAACATCGCGAACATCGGCTCGGTCCGCTTCCCGTCCGGCCTCAGACAGCCCGGCACGTCCACCATCAGATCGCGCGGGAGCGAGACGGCGGTGGCGCTGCGCCGCCCGGCCGCCAGATGCAGCAGGATCGTCGTGTCCGACCGCTCGGTCCCGGAGTCCCGCCCGTACTTGCGGTTCTCGTCCCCCGCCCGCGAATCGGACCCTATGAGCAGGATGTTCTGCGCGTCCTTCACCAACGAGGTCGGCCGCTCCCTCGCATACCGCGCTAGCTCCGCCGCGGCGGTCTCGTCGGGCGTGATGTTCCCGTCCAGCTTCGCGTAGACGACCCACCCCGCGACCCCCACCCCCAGGGCGGCCACCCCCACCACCCCCGCCCCGCAGCGCACCCACCGCCGTCGGCGCCGCCGTATGAGCCCCCGCCCGTCGGCGGACGCCCCCACCCCCGGCCCGAGGGGCCCACCGGAACCCGCCGCTTCCCTCACGTCCGATCCACCCCTCCCGCCTCCGGACCCGCTTCGGCCGTACGAGCGTGTAGAGCTGTCCCTACGACGATGCCGCGAAGCGGGCCCCGAGGCGGGGCGGGGATGGGCCGAACGGGTGAGGCGAACGGAGGGTCCGGCGCTCCGTGGGCGGGGGTGCGAAAGGCAGCCCGTCTGGGGGTGCCCCCTCCGGGGGAGTTCGAGGACGAGTCCCTCCAGGGCCGAAGCGGGGGCCTGGGGGCGGCAGCCCCCACCAACGCAGACGCCAACGCAGACGCCAACGCAGACGCCGACGCAGACGCCGACGCAGACGCCAACGCAGACGCAGACGCCGACGCAGACGCCGACGCAGACGCCGACGCAGACACCGGCGCCGGCGCCGACGCAGACACCGACGCAGACACCGGCACCGGCACCGGCACCGACGCCGACACCGACGCAGACACTGACGCCGACGCCGACACCGGCGCCGGGTACCGACCCTCCCGCCCGCCCGGAGGGCTACCGCGCGGTCGCCGTCACCCGCTCGCTCTCGACCCGCTTGGCCACCGCCTCCTCGCCGGCCTCCGCCAGGTTCCGGCAGAGCACCACGGACCCCCCGCTCGCCAGCGGCGCGTACAGCCCGGCGCTGAGTCCCTCCCACGTGTCGTACGCCAGCCCCGACAGCAGCCGGGAACCGGGCCCCGTCAGTCCCAGCCCCGACGCCTCCGCCCGCGCCCGCTCCACGACCTCGGCCCCGGTGTACTCGGCCCCGGCCACGATCAGCGCGGGCTCCTCGGGGTCGACGGGAACGTACGGCGCGAAACGGTCCCCGAAGGTCGGGACGTTCACGGCGTAGTCGTCGTACCCCTCGGGCGGGCCCGGCACGAACCGTCGCCCGAGCGGCGCCAGCGACAGCGCGTACCGCTCGCCCCGGCACGCCAGCCCCGCCTCGAACGACCCGGGCCCGGCGACGACGAAGTCCGCCCGCGCCGGATCCCCGGCCACGTCCGCGACGACGCCCACCGACGAACACGCCAGCAGCCACACCGCCGTCTGCCAGTGCGCGGGCAGCAGCAGCGCGACCCGGTCGCCGGGCTCGGCGGACAGCCCGTCCTGGAGGAGGTTGGCGGTTTTGGCCACCCAGTTGGCGAAGGTGGCCACGGACAATTCGACCCGCTCGCCCGTGGCGTCGTCGTAGAAGGTCACCAAGGGGCGGGCGGGGTCCGCGGCCAGCGCGGAACGCAGCAGGTCGGCCGGGGTGCGATCGGTGGCAGTCACCCGCGCAAGCGTACGCGCCGCCCGCGGCGCCGTACGGGTCGCCGGACCTCCCCGGAACCACCGGTTCGGCCGAACGCGCCCGACGGCCCGTCAATTCCCCGATGGACAGAAATGTATGGATATGGCCACGATCGTTGGCATGCGCGGATTGCTTGCTACCTCGATCGGTGTCACCTGCGCGGCGGCACTCGCCCTCCCGCTGACGCCGCCCGCCAACGCGGCGACGGCGCGACCGGCGTCGGCCGCGGAGACGGCGCCCACCGGGACGGCCAGGGCCACGAGCCCCGACACCCCCGTCACCTCATCCCTCCCCGACCGACCGACACGCCCGGGTCTTCCCGACCTTCCCGACCTTCCTGATCTTCCCGACCTCCCGGGCAGCACCCAGTCGCTGCCCCTCACCGCTCTCGCACGAGACCGGACCCTGGGTGGCGCCGCCACCGACCAGGGCCTGCCCCGCCGGGACGTACGCCAGTTCTCCCTCCTCGGCGTCGTCTGGGACGACCCGGCCGCCGAACTCCACGGCCGCGTCCAGGTCCGTACCCGCACGCCCGGCACCGGCACCTGGTCCGGCTGGCAGGACGTCGAAACCCACAACGCCGACCACGGCGCCGACCCCGGCACACCCGAGAGCGCCTCGGGCCGGGTCCGCGGCGCCACGGCCCCGCTGTGGGTCGGTGACTCCGACGGCGTCGAGATCCGAGTCCATCCGGACACCGAACGCCGTACGGGGGAGACGTCCCGGGGCGCCGGCACCCTCTCGACCGCCGCGCTGCTCCCCTCCGGCCTGCGTCTGGAACTGGTCGACCCGGGCGCGGCGCCCCCCGAGCACGTCCCCGCCGGCCCCCCGCGCGGCCGGACGCCGACCACCGGGTCCGGCCCGGCGGCGGCCCCGGAAGCGCTGGAGCCGCCCGACGCGGCAACCGGGAAGACGACCGGCACGATCCAGCAGGCCGAGACGGCCGAGACGGGCCGGCAGGCCGAGACGGCCGAGACGGGCCGGCGGCCCGAGACCACCGGTGCAGCCGAGACCACCGGTGCAGCCGAGGAGGCCGGTTCGGCTGGGGAGGCCGAGGGAGCTGAGGAGGTCGAAGGGGCCGAGGAGGTCGAAGGGGCCGAGGGGGTCGAAGGGGCCGAGCACGCGGCCATGACCGACATGACCGCCATGACTGCCATCACGGCCGAGGTGACCGTGGCTTCCGCCGCCAACGCCGCCCTCGCCCCGCTGGGCGCCACGGAGATCTCCGCCCTGGACCGTCCGGGCACCGAACGTGAACTCCTCGCCCTGCGTGGGGCCGAGTTGACGTCGTCCCAGCGGGCGAAGCCGTACATCGGCCCGCGGCCGAGCATCGTCACGCGTCGCGGCTGGGGCGCCGACGAGAAGCTGCGGGAGAGCGGCTTCCGCTACACGACGAAGGTCAAGGCCGCGTTCGTGCACCACACGGCCTCGGGCAACAGCTACAAGTGCTCACAGGCCCCGTCCGTCATCCGTGGTATCTACCGCTACCACGTGAGGAGCATGGGCTGGCGCGACATCGGCTACAACTTCCTCGTCGACAAGTGCGGGAAGATCTACGAGGGTCGCGCCGGAGGAGTGGCGAAGCCGGTCCTCGGCGCCCACACCCTCGGTTTCAACAGCAACAGCATGGGGATCGCCGTCCTCGGCACGTTCACCTCAGCCAAGCCGACCGCCGCCACGGTCAACGCCGTCGCGCGTCTGACGGCATGGAAACTCGGCCTCTTCGGGGCGAATCCCAAAGGAAAGACATACCTGAAGTCCGGAGGTGGCAATCTCTACGGAAAGGGAAAGAACGTACGACTGAATGTGATCTCGGGTCACCGGGACGGGTTCGCCACGGAATGCCCAGGCAGGCAGCTCTACGGCAAGCTCGGCTCGGCCCGCTCGACCGCGGCGCGCTTCCAGGGGCGCTGAGGCGGGCGATCAGGTTCGGGAGCCCCGGGGCCTGGGGAGGCCCCGGAGGCCGCACGCCCCCGGACGGCCGGAGCGCACATCTCGGACGGGGACACGTTCAGCAGCCGTCGGGGGACAGTCTCCTGGGACTGGGACGGAACACCAACGGCCTGGAAGTCGCCACACAACGGTCTGCATACACTGGCCGGTCGAATGACAGTTCGGCCGGTCCCGGCAGGAAGCAGAGACGACGGTGACAGAAGCGATCCTCCTGGTCGGCGGCAAGGGCACCCGGCTGCGCCCTCTCACGGTGCACACGCCCAAACCCATGGTCAGGGCGGCGGGGGTGCCGTTCCTCACGCATCAACTGGCGCGGGCGAGAGCGGCGGGCGTGGACCACATCGTCCTGGCGACGAGCTATCTGGCGGAGGTCTTCGAACCGTACTTCGGCGACGGCTCGGCACTGGGCCTGCACATCGAGTACGTGACGGAGGACGAGCCCCTGGGCACGGGCGGCGCGATCCGCAACGTCGCGTCCCGTCTGCACTCGGGTCCCGACGACCCGGTCCTGGTCTTCAACGGCGACATCCTCACCGGCCTGGACATCAGAAGGCTGGTGGCCACCCACGAGGCGACGGCGGCGGACGTCTCCCTGCACCTGACGAAGGTGACGGACCCGAGGGCCTACGGCCTGGTCCCCACCGACGGGACGGGCAAGGTCCTGGCGTTCCTGGAGAAGCCGCAGACCCCCGAGGAGATCGTCACCGACCAGATCAACGCCGGGGCGTACGTCTTCCGCCGCTCGGTCATCGACACGATCCCGCAGGGCCGCCCGGTGTCCGTGGAGCGCGAGACGTTCCCCGACCTCCTCTCGGCCGGAGCCCATCTGCAGGGCATGGTCGACTCGACGTACTGGCTGGACCTGGGCACTCCGGCGGCCTTCGTCCGGGGCTCGGCGGACCTGGTCCTCGGCCGGGCCCCGTCCCCCGCGGTCCCCGGCCGCTGCGGCGACCGCCTGGTCCTCCCGACGGCCAGGGTCGCCCCCGACGCGAAGCTGACGGGCGGCACGGTGGTGGGCGAGGGCGCGTTCGTGGCGGAGGGCGCGAGGGTCTTCGGCTCGACGATCCTCCCCGGCGCCGTCATCGAACCGGGCGCCGTCATCACCGACTCCCTCATCGGCACCCGGGCCCGCGTCGGCGAACGCTCCGTGCTCACGGGCACGGTCATCGGCGACGGCGCGATCGTCGGCCCCGACAACGAACTCCGCGACGGCGCGCGGGTGTGGTGCGACGCGAGAATCCCGGCAGGCGCGGTCCGCTTCTCGTCGGACCAGTAGGGCGAGGCCCCTGCGACCGGTGGGACCGGAGTCTTTCAGCCCGTCCGGGGGTGCCCCCTCCGGGGGAGATTGAGGACCAGGCCGTCCGGGCCGATCCGGGGGTCCAGGGGCAGCTCCCCTGGTGAGGAGGGGAACGGGTAGGGGCGGCGGGGGCGAGAACCCTCCCGCCCCGGCCCCCGCCCCAGCCCTCGCGGAGCGGCCCCTCACAACTTCCCGATGTCCCATCGAGGCATCTTCGGCACCCGCCGAGCCGGCACCCGCCCACTCAACAAGATCAACCGAGCCGCCCGATGCCGCTGCCCCGCATACGGCTCCAACAACTCCAGCATCACGGAATCATCGGCTTCCCGATCCCCCGCCAACGCCCACCCCACGATCCCCGGCAGATGCAGATCCCCCACAGTCACCGCATCCGCCGCCCCATGACTGCGCTGCACGGTCTCCGCCGACGTCCACGGCCCGATCCCCGGCACGACCTCCAGCCGAGCCTGAGCCTCGGCCGGAGCCATCCCCACCGCCTCCTCCATCCGCCCGGCGACCCGCACGGCCCGCAGAATCGTCGACGCCCGCTTGCTGTCGACGCCCGCCCGATGCCACTCCCAGGACGGGATCAGCGCCCATGTCCGGGGCGTCGGCATCACCCAGAGCCGTCCGCCCGCCGCGGGCCCCGGCGCCGGCTCCCCGAACTTGCGCACCAGCAGGCGCCACGCCCGATACGCCTCGTCGGTGGTGACCTTCTGCTCCAGCACCGAGGGGATCAACGACTCCAGGACCAGCCCGGTCCGCGTCAGCCTGAGCCCCGGCCGCCGATGCCGGGCCGTCGCCACCACGCGATGCCGGGGCACGAAGGCCTCCGGCGCGTCCGAGGCCCCGAGCAACTCCGGCAACCGGTCCAACAGCCACTCCGCGCCCGGCCCCCACGCCTCCCCGCGCACCGCACCGTCGGCCGCGGAGACGCGCAGCGTCCCCGGCCCGGCGGGGGTGAGACTGGCCCGCCACACGGACCCGTCCGGCATCGCGCGGAACGTCGGATCGCCGGGCCCACGCCTGAGGGGGCCGAGCACCAGCCCGAGTTCGAGCGGCCCCGCCGGCACCCAGTTCCGCACCCGCCCGGCCGCCGACACCTGCCGCGGCACTCCGACGGGCACACCCACATGCCCACCGCGCACGGTCGTACGAGTGGGCCGAGGGGGCTGGGGAGAGAACCGTCCTGACACGCAGAGTCCCGGGTTGAGGAAGAGAGGTGCTACGAGAGTAGGCGCACACACCCCCAGGCCACCGCACGAGGCCCGACCCGGCGCCCCCCACGCCACCGCACGAGGCCCAAACCGGCGCCCCCCACGCCACCGCACGAGGCCCAACCCGGCGCCCCCCACGCCACCGCACGAGGCCCAACCCGGCACCGCGCAGGCCACCCACGACGCCCGTATCGGCGCCACGCAAGTGACCGAGCCACGCAGGTCACCGTGCGGCGCCCGGCACCGCACACCTCACCCCACGGCGGCGCAGGTCATCGTGCGGCGCAGGTCACCGAGCCACGCAGGTCACCGTGCGGCGAAGGTCACCGTGTGGCGCCCGGCACCGCACGCCTCAGCGCACCGCACGCCTCAGCCCACCCCATGGCACGCCACCCCATGGCACGCCACCCCACGGCACCCCACCCCGCCGCATGGTGCTCCTCACCGCACCTCGACAAAGTCCGCCACCTCCCGCTCACCACGGGCCCGGGGCTCCTCCGCCGCGTGTCCGACCGCCACCGCCCCCATCGGGTCCCAGCCCTCCGGCAGCTCCAGCACCTCCCGCACCACGTCCCGGCAGAACATCGTCGACGAGACCCACGCGGACCCCAGCCGCTCCCCGGCCAGCGCGACCAGGAAGTTCTGTACGCCGGCCCCGGTCGCGACCACGAACATCTCCCGCTCGGCCGCGTCCCGCCGCGCGTCGCCGTAGGTGTGCGATCCGTCCATCACCAGACACGGCACCACCAGACAGGGCGCGTGGCGCAGGACGTCGCCCCGCCGCACCCGCTTGGCGATGGACTCCTCGGACTTCCCGTCCCGCCGCAGGTCCGCGATCCACGCGTCCCGCATGGCGTCCAGCAGCCGGACCCTCGACCCCGCCGACTCCAGCAGCACGAACCGCCAAGGCGTCGTGTGATGCGGCGCCGGCGCCGTGACGGCCGCCGCCACCGCCCGCCGTACCGCCCCGGGATCGACCGGCTCGTCGGTGAAGGCACGCACCGTCCGCCGCTGGGTGACCGCCAGCCGCACCGCCTCGGACGTCCCGAGCCGGAACATGTCGTCGCGCGCACCGCGCACCATGACCCGCGCCCCGGCGAGCCCGCCCCCGTCGGCCTCGGCGTTCTCGGCGTCCTCGGCCACGACGACGTGCTCCAGCCCCCGGACCACGGCCACGGGCAGCCCGGCGGCCTTCCCCTTCACGAGGTCCCCGGCGCCGGCCAGCTCGTCCGCCGTGGCGACGACCGTCGCGCTCAGCGGATTGCCGTACGTGTCGGTGCCTCCGCGCAGGTCGTCCAGCACCCGCACCCCCGCGGCGCCGATCGCCACGTCGGTGAGCCCGGCGCGCCAGGGCCGCCCGAAGGTGTCGGTGACGACGACCCCGACGTCCACACCGAGCGCGTCCCGCAGCCCGGCCCGGATCGTCCGCGCCGACGCGTCCGGGTCCTCGGGCAGCAACAGCACAGTCCCCGCAGGGGTGTTGGAGGCGTCCACACCGGCGGCGGCCATGATCAGCCCCTGCCGGTTCTCGACGATCCGCAGCGTCCCGCGCCGGGCCACGACGCGTACGGTCTCGGCGTCGATCGCGGCTTCCCGGTCGTCCGCCCGGACGACCCGCCCCTCCGCCTTGGACACGATCTTCGAGGTGACGAGCAGGACGTCACCGTCGGCCAGGCCGGGCTCGGCGGCCGCGATCAGCTTCGCGAGGTCGTCCCCGGTCCGCACCTCGGGCAGCCCGTTCACGGCCCAGACCCGGTAACCCGGTGTGAAGGACCCGCTCATGCCCCGCGC
Source organism: Streptomyces sp. NPDC060002 (assembly GCF_042737245.1). Classification (NCBI taxonomy): domain Bacteria; kingdom Bacillati; phylum Actinomycetota; class Actinomycetes; order Kitasatosporales; family Streptomycetaceae; genus Streptomyces; species Streptomyces sp. NPDC060002. The sequence continues at coordinate 16,014 of NZ_JBHWUW010000073.1, read as the reverse complement.
ACCTCCTCGGCCAGTGTCAGCGCCTCCCGGGCCATCCGCGCGGTCGCGTCGAGGTCGCTCATCATCAACGGGACGGCCCGGCAGCGGATCCCGGCCGCCTCCACCCGCTCCACGGTGCCCGCGTCCGCGGTGTCGACGAGCCAGCCGTCGAGGAGACCCGAGCCGTAGTGCTCGGCGACCGCCGCGGCCGTCGACTCCACGCCGACCGCCGCGAGCACCTTGTCGGCCATGCCGCGCACGGGCGCGTCCCCGACGATGGGGGACAGGCCCACCACCGGCACCCCGGCCTCGGCGATGGCCTCGCGGATGCCCGGCACGGCGAGGATCGTGCCGATCGAGACGACAGGGTTGGACGGCGGGAAGAGGATCACGTCCGCCGACGCGAGGGCCTCCAGCACCCCCGGCGCGGGCTTCGCCTGCTCGGCGCCCACGGGCACGACCGCCTCCGCGGGCACCGACGCCCGCAGCCGCACCCAGTACTCCTGGAAGTGCACGGCCTTGCGCTCGCCGTCCACCTCGACCGCGACATGGGTCTCCACCCGGTCGTCGGTCATCGGGATGAGCCGGACGCCCGGCTGCCACCGGTCGCAGAGCGCCTCGGTCACCGCGCTGAGCGGGTACCCGGCGCCGATCATCTGCGTCCGCACGATGTGCGTGGCGAAGTCCCGGTCGCCCAGCCCGAACCACCCGGGCCCGGCGCCGTACGCCGCGAGCTCCTCCTTCAGGTGGAAGGTCTCGTCGGCGCGCCCCCAGCCCTGCTCCTCGTTGATGCCGCCGCCGAGCGTGTACATCACCGTGTCGAGGTCGGGGCAGACCTTCAGCCCGAAGAGGTGGATGTCGTCGCCGGTGTTGCCGATGACCGTGATCTCCGCGTCCGGCACGGCCTGCTTCAGACCGCGCAGGAACCGGGCACCGCCGATGCCGCCTGCCAGAACCACAATGCGCATGAGGGCAAGTCTCGCAGGCGGCCACGACAGCCCGTCGGCCGGTTGTGGACAACCACCCGCCTGTGGATATCCGGTCCACCCGTACGAGCCGGCGGTGGACGCCGTCCGCTCACGAGCTGACGGCGTCCACCTCTTCGTGCTCTTCGTAGGCGTCGAGCGCGGCGCAGGCGATGGGGGTCCCCCCGGCCGAGCGGAGTCGGGACCGGGAGTGCATGGGCATGTCCGTCAGTCCCGGGAAGTACACGTGCAGGCTTACCGCGGGCTCCAGCGCGTCGTTGACGACCTCGTGCGCGTACCCCGGTGCGAACACTCTCTGCACCCCCGCCCCCAGCACCCGCTTGCCGCGTTCCGTACGCTCGGTCAGCTCGCCGTCCAGGACGGTGAGCACCCCGGAGGACCCGCCGTGGTCGTGCAGCCCGCTGCCCTGGCCGGGCACCCAGGACAGCAGCCACACCTCGTAGCCGGGACCGGTGCGCAGCCGGTGGTACCAGCGGGTCGTCGCGTCGTACCGGACCAGGTGCTCCCACTGGGCGCGGTCCGCGGCGATCGAGCGGGCCAGGCCGACGAACTCGGCGACGGTGGCCGGGTGCTCGCGCGGTGCCTGGAGAAGGTGCGGGACTTCGAGGATGTCGCCCGCGATCTGGAGGTCGCTGTCGCTGTTCATGGGTGCGGTGGTTCCTCGGCGGAGAGGCGGAAGAGTGGGGGGCCTGCTGGGTGTCGCGTACCGTCCGCCCGGATCACGGGTGGAGCAGGAGCGCCCTGGTGTGGGCCGATGGGAACAGCAGCCGAGTCGCGGTGGACTCAGGAGGAGCAGCCGGAGCGCGTTGGGCTCAACAGCTGGAACGACGACAACAGCTACAGCGAGCGCGGGCAGCACCGTGGGACCCGGCGGAGCCGGTCGAGGTGAGTGCCAAGTTCGCGAGCATGCCCATAAGGACAGCGGTTCACACCTTCACTGTCAACTCGACGCCCGGTATGTGGGACAGGGTTCACCTCATCCGGCTCATCTCGGAGGTGAAAGGTTTGTGCACACGTCCTTCGGGACACATGGCGCACAACCCGGGCGCGCAAGCCTCGTGGCGATCCTGTGATCCGACTGTGATCAGTTTCGCTTCCGCGCGCGTGCCGCAACGGGATCGCGCCATTGGGCGTCCTTCCCCGTACAAGCGCTGCGCGGGGCCGGTGGCCCTCCGGGGCTTCATCTGCGTGTCAAGGTATATGGCGATTTGAACACTTAACGCATGGCCTTGGTTCCGCAGAGTGAATAAGGGGCCCAATAGCAGATCTCGGCTTGACTCGCCCGGAGCAGCACACTTGTAATTTCACTCGTGTCGTTCAGCCGAAATCGGTAACGGCCAGGTCACGGGGACGCGAAAGACAGAGCGAGGGGCGCACATGACCGAGCTGGTGCAGCAACTGCTGGTCGACGTCGACGACGCGGACGAGGAACTCGGCTGGCAGGAGCGCGCGCTGTGCGCCCAGACCGATCCCGAGTCCTTCTTCCCCGAGAAGGGCGGCTCCACCCGCGAGGCGAAGAAGGTCTGCCTCGCCTGTGAGGTCCGCTCCGAATGCCTTGAGTACGCCCTCGCCAACGACGAGCGCTTCGGCATCTGGGGCGGTCTGTCCGAGCGGGAGCGCCGCCGGCTGAAGAAGGCGGCGGTCTGAGAACCGCCCGCCTCGACAGCACAAGGGTGTCGCGGCATCGCGGTACGCGGAGGCAAGGGTCCGAACGGCCCGTCGCACGTGGGTTGTCCACAGGCGGCGGGCCGTCGCCCGCCCGTCGCCCGACCACCGCCCCCCATCGAAGCGCTGCGCGCCGCCCCTTCCGGTTCAGCCGATAGTGTGGGCGCTCGTCCGAGACAGCCGGCCGCCCCACACGGCGCAGGCGTCCACCGCAGTCCACCGAACCGGGGCCCGTACCTCGATGTCCGTGCACAGCCACACGGCAGCCCAGCAAGACCGCGCTGCCACACCTGAGTTCCCGCGTCATGTAGTGACCGCGGTGATCGTCGCCCACGACGGCGCCCGCTGGCTGCCCGACGCGCTCGCCGGGCTGCTCGGCCAGGAGCGACCCGTCCAGTCCGTCATGGCCGCCGACACCGGCAGCTCGGACGACTCCGCGCGACTGGTCACCGAGGCCCTCGGCGACGACCGCGTCCTGCACCTCGCCCGGCGCACCGGGTTCGGCCAGGCCGTGGAGGAGGCCAACCGTACGGCCCCGGTCCTCACTCCCGAGGAACTGCCGTACCTGAAGCGCCCCAGCGGCTGGGACCCCGTCACGCGCACGTGGCGCGACGACGCCTACGACCTGCCGGAGCTCCCGCACGGAGAGCCCGTCCAGTGGCTGTGGCTGCTGCACGACGACTGCGCCCCGGAACCGGACGCCCTGGCCGAACTGCTGCGCGTGGTCGACAACGAACTCGAACTGGGCCGGGACGACGTGGCCGTCGTCGGCCCCAAGCTCCGCGGCTGGTACGACCGCCGCCAGCTCCTCGAGGTCGGCGTCACCATCGCCCACTCCGGCCGCCGCTGGACCGGCCTGGACCGCCGCGAACAGGACCAGGGCCAGCACGACCACGTCCGCTCCGTGCTGTCCGTCTCCACCGCGGGCATGCTGATCCGCCGCGACGTCTTCGAACAGCTCGGCGGCTTCGACCGCCGCCTGCCCCTGATGCGCGACGACGTCGACCTGTGCTGGCGCGCGCAGGCCGCCGGCCACCGCGTCCTCATCGCCCCCGAGGCCGTCGTACGGCACGCCGAGGCCGCCTCCCGCGAGCGCCGCACCGTCGACTGCGCGGGCCGCACCAGCGCCTCCCCGCACAAGGTCGACAAGGCCGGCGCCGTCTACACCCTCCTCGTCAACAGCCGCACCGCCCTGCTGCCCTGGATCCTGGTGCGCCTCGTCCTCGGCACACTGCTGCGGACCGTCGCCTACCTCGTCGGCAAGGTCCCCGGACAGGCCCTCGACGAGATCCGCGGCCTGCTGGGCACCCTGCTGCGGCCCGAGCGGATCATCGCCGGGCGGCGCAGGCGCGGGAAGCCGACGGTCGACAAGGAGGAACTGCGCCCCCTGTTCCCGCCACCCGGCGCGACCGTGCGGGCCACCGTCGAACAGGTCGCCGGCGACTTCTTCGGCTCCTCCGACCCCGAGGCCACCTCCGGCGCGGGCCGGCACGGCGGCGCCGTCGAGTCCGGACCCGGCGGCGACGACGCCGACTTCCTGGAGATCGAGCAGTTCGCCCGCCTCAAGCGCGTCGCCCGCAAGCCCGGCCCGGTGCTCTTCCTGGTCCTGCTGCTCGTCTCCCTGGTCGCCTGCCGCAACCTCCTCGGCGGCGGCGCGCTCGCGGGCGGCGCCCTGCTGCCCGCCCCGGCCGACGCCTCCGAGCTGTGGTCGCGCTACCTCGACGCCTGGCATCCGATCGGCGCGGGCGGCACCCCGTCGGCCCCGCCCTATCTCGCGATCATCGCGGCGCTGGCCACCCTGCTGTTCGGCTCGACCGGGCTCGCGCTCACCCTGCTGCTCGTCTGCTCGGTGCCGCTGGCCGGCCTCACCGCCTACTTCGCCTCCCGCCCGCTCGTCGAGTCGCGCCTCCTGCGCGCCTGGGCGGCCGTCGTCTACGCCTTCCTGCCCGCCGCCACCGGCGCTCTCGCCGGCGGCCGGGTCGGCACCGCCGTGCTGGCCGTCCTGCTGCCGCTCATCGCCCGCGCGGGCGTCGCCGCGAGCGGCCTCACGCACGCGTCCGGCGCCCGCGGCAGCTGGCGCGCCACCTGGGCCTACGCGCTGCTGCTGACGATCGCCACCGCGTTCACGCCGATCGTCTGGCCCATCGCGCTCGTCCTCGGTCTCGCGGTGCTGGCCGTGCGCCGTCGCGAGATCACCGCCTACGGCCTGCGCTTCCTGGTCCAGCTGGGCACGTCCCTGCTGATCCTCGCGCCCTGGTCGCTGTCCCTGCTGCCGTTCGGCTTCTTCACCCAGGCCGGCCTCGACCACGGCCCGTCGACCGCCACCGCGCTCGACCTGCTCGGCGCCAGTCCCGGCGGCCCCGGCACCGTCGACGGCCTCATGCTCATCGGCATCGTGCTGGCCGCGCTGGCCGCGCTGCTGCGCTCCGAGCGCCACTTCGGCGTCTGGGCGTCCTGGGCGGTCGCCCTCGTGGGCCTCGTCTTCGCGGTCCTGTCCAACAGCTCCACCTGGGCCGGCCCCGCCACCCTCGTCTACGGCATCGCCCTCCTCGCCGCCGCCGTCATCGGCGCCGACGGGGCACGCACGCGTGTCGCCGAGCAGAGCTTCGGCTGGCGCCAGCCGGTGGCCGCCCTCATCGCCTTCGCCTCGGCCGCCGGCCCGCTGCTTCTCGCCGCCGGCTGGATGATCGGCGGCGCCGACGGCCCCCTGGAGCGCCGCGACCCCGTACAGGTGCCCGCGTTCGTCGCCGAGGAGGCCGGCAACCGCGACCAGGCCCGCACCCTCGTCCTCGACAGCCACTCCGCCGCCCACGTCGCCTACATGCTGGTCCGCGGCTCCGGCGCCCGCCTCGGCGACGCCGAACTCGCCGCGGCCGACGGCGAGAACAAGCAGCTCGACAAGGTCGTCGCCAATCTCGTCGCCGGCTCCGGCGCCGACCAGGCCGACCAGCTGAGCAAGTTCGCCGTGGGCTACGTCCTCGTCCACAAGGGCGCGCCCCGCGAGGTGACCCGCGTCCTGGACGCCACACCCGGCCTGAAGCGGCTCAGCCAGCAGGACGGCAGCGGCCTGTGGCGGGTCGACCAGGAAGTCTCCCGCGCGGCCGTCGTCGCCGACTCCGGCAAGGGCACGGCGACTCCGGTCGCCGCGGGCCCCGTAGACATCCACACCACCCTCCCCGACGGCTCCGGCAGCCGCGTCCTGCGCCTGGCCGACACCGCGGCCGAGGGCTGGACGGCCACCCTCGACGGCAAGCCCCTCACCCCCACCACCGTCGACGGCTGGGCCCAGGGCTTCGAACTCCCCGCCTCCGGCGGGAAGCTGGACGTCACCTACGACGACCCCTTCACCCACACCGCGTGGCTGTGGGCGCAGGGCTTCCTCGCCCTGGTCCTCGTCGTCCTCGCCCTTCCCGGCCGCCGCCGCGACGTCGACGACGACCTTCCCGAGGAGGAGCCGATCCCGGCCCAGGCGGCCGACGGCGAGGGCCGTCGCGCCCGCCGCCTGCGCGCCCAGGCCGAGGCCGAGGCCGAGGCCGAGTCCGAGTCCGAAGAGCCCGGCCAGTACGAGGAGTTCCCGTCTCCTCCGCAGGCGGAGACCTCTGGCGCGGTCCCTCAGCAGCAGTCGTACGACATGGGAGTCCCCCCGGACGGGCAGGGCGGGGACTGGGGCGGTGACCGGGCGGGCCACGCGGGCGCCGAGTACGGCGGTTACGGGGGCGAGCAGTACCAGGGCGCCCAGCAGTACCCGCAGGGCGGCTACGACCAGCAGGCCTACGACCCCTACCAGGCCGGCCAGTACGACCCGTACACCTACGACGGCCAGGCCCAGCAGACGCCGTACGACCAGACGTACCAGCAGCAGCAGGGCTACGACCCGTCGGCCTACGACCAGGGCGGCTACGACCCCGCCTACGACCCGGACCGGCACCCCCACGGCACCAACAGCGAGCGCCCCGACGGGAGCCAGCAGTGAACCGCACCACCCTGTCCCTGATCGCCGGCACGGCCGCGCTCGCCGCGGTCACCGGGTTCGCCACGCTCAACCAGCCGGACGCGGCCGGCCCGGACACCGCCAAGGCGGCCGCCGAACTGCCCGTGGAGCGCACGAGCCTGCTCTGCCCCTCGCCCAGCACCTCCGACCTCGCCGACACCTCGTACACGTCCTTCACGCCCGTCACCAAGGGCACGGACGGCGACGGCACGGCCGAACTCGTGGCAGCCACCGCCGAGTCGGCGGCCGCACCGAGCGACAAGGAGAGCGACAAGGAGAGCGACAAGGAGAGCGACAAGGAGAGCAGCAAGAAGAAGGCGACGAAGCCCGCCATCACGCCCAAGGCGCCCGGCACCCCGGCCGTCGGCGACAGCTCCGGCGGCGAGGCGCCCGCGCTGCTGGGCACTGCCGAGGGGAAGTTCGCGCCCGGCTGGACCGTCCAGGAGACCACCGAGATCGCCGCCGGCAGCGGCCGCGGCCTCCAGGGCGTCACCTGCACCGCACCGGACACGGAGTTCTGGTTCCCGGGCGTCAGCACCCTCGCCGACCGCACGGACTACGTCCACCTCACCAACCCGGACGACTCCGCCGCCGTCGCCGACATCGAGCTCTACGGCAAGGACGGCGCCCTCTCGACCACGGTGGGGGAGGGCATCACGATCCCGGCGCACTCCAGCGAGCCGATCCTGCTGTCCACGCTCACCGGCGAGAAGCAGGAGGACCTCACCGTCCACGTCAACGTCCGCAGCGGCCGCGTGGGAGCCGCCGTACAGGCCCTGGACGAGAAGCTCGGCGGGGACTGGCTGGCCGCCTCCACCGACCCGGCGGGCACCCAGGTCATCCCGGGCATCCCCAAGGACGCCACGGCCGTCCGGCTCATCGCCCACGCCCCGGGTGACACGGACGCGGACCTGAAAGTCCAACTCGCCTCCGCCTCGGGCCTGATCACCCCCGCCGGACACGAGACGCTGCACGTCAAGGCGGGCATGACGGCCTCGGTCGACCTGGGTGACGTCACGCGCGGGGAGGCGGGCTCGCTGATCCTGACCCCGACGGGCCAGTCGGCGCCCGTCGTCGCGGCCGCACGTGTGCTGCGCGGCAAGGGCACCCAACAGGAGTCGGCGTTCATCACCGCCACCGCCCCGGTCGGCACGCGCGCGTCCGCCGCCGGCAACAGCGCCAAGGGCTCCACCCTCTCCCTGACCGCCCCCAAGGGCACCGCCAAGGTCAAGGTCACCGCGTCCGCCGGCAGCGGCGGCGGCACGGCCGTGTCCAAGACGTACACGGTCAAGGCCGGCACCACCCAGGACGTCGAACTCCCCGTCCCCACCGGCCTGAAGGGGACCTACGCGCTGACCGTGGAACCCCTCACGGACACCCCGGTCTACGCCTCCCGCACCCTGTCGGCCACGCAGAAGGGCGTCCCGGGCTTCACGATCCAGACCCTGCCGGACGACCGGGGCACGGTGGCCGTCCCGGAGGCCGACGAGGACGTCGCGGTGTTGCAGAAGTAACCCGAAAGGGCTGTCGAGGTACCCGGAAGAGGAGCAGGGTCGAGGAGCAGGGGGCGCGGGGAAGCGGGGGCTCAGTCCTCGCCGTAGCGCGGATCCACCGTCTCCGGAGTCAGCCCCAGCAGCTCCGCGACCTGCTCCACGACCACCTCGTGCACCAACGCGGCCCGCTCGTCGCGCCCCTTGGTGCGGATCTCGACCGGCCGCCGGTAGACGACGACCCGCGCCCGCCGTTCCTCGCTCGCGGGAATCGTCCCGCCCAGCGGGACCGCCTCGTCGTTCCACGGCTCCGGGGCCGCGTCCAGACGCGGCACCTCCAGCACCATGAAGTCGATGTCGGCGAGCTGCGGCCACCGCCGCTCCAGCCGCTCCACGGAGTCCTGCACGAGATCCGCGAACACATCGGCGCGGCTGGCGGCCAACGGGACCTGGGGCGGCGCGATCGGCCCCCTCATGCCCCGGCCGTGGCGGTCGCGACGACGGGGTCCGGGGCCTGCGGCGGGGGGCGGTACGGGGCTGTCCATCACTACTGAAGCGTAGTCCCCGCCGTGACCCGGCGCCCGGCCCCACACGGCAACCCGACCGCCACCGGCCGCCGTGCCCCGCATGTCGCGGGATGATCATTCCAGCCAAGATTGGGCTCGATTCCGTACCTCTCCGAGACCGGCGAACTCATCGCAATTGATGCTGTTTGTGTCGAGTGGTGACCGTGAGTCGATGCCTTCCTCCGTTCAAGGACTGGTGTTCGCGCAGGTCAGCGGGGTATGACTGGAGAAGCGCGTGGGGCGTTTCACAACACGACACGGTGGAGTGACCTGGTGGAGAGTCGTCGCGGCCCGCTCAAGAGTGCGGTACCGTCCAACGTCGTGAGCCCTGTACGTCGCTGTTCGCGAACTGCCTGCGGCCGACCCGCCGTCGCGACGCTGACGTACGTCTACGCCGACTCGACCGCGGTTCTCGGCCCGCTCGCCACCTACGCCGAACCCCACTGCTACGACCTGTGCGCCGAGCATTCCGAGCGCCTCACCGCCCCGCGCGGCTGGGAGGTCGTCCGGCTCCTCGACGGTTCGGCTCCCGCGCGACCCAGTGGTGACGACCTGGAAGCGCTTGCCAACGCGGTCCGCGAAGCGGCCCGCCCGCAGGGACGCGTGGCCGGAGCCGGCGGCGGACGTGCGATCGACCCGATGGAGGTCGCGCGCCGCGGTCACCTGCGGGTGCTGCGCTCCCCGGACAACTGAGCCGGCCTTCCCTCTCCACCTTTACGGTCCGGCCGACGCAGCCCGGAAACCGCTTTCCGCATGACTGCCCGCTCGGCCTGTCGCCCTCGTCGCCTGCCTCGCGCAGGCATGCCCGCGGGACAGGCGCTCTGCGGCGCCGCCCAGTTCGCCGCCGTCCATCCCGCCTCCGCGCAACTCGCCGACATCGGCGCCGCGTCGGCGGGCGCCGCGGCCCGGCCGCCGCACCGCACGCGCGCGTGACCGTCCCCGAAGCGATACGCGCGTCCGTGCCTACGGGCACCCGCAGCGAGGAGTTGGACGCGTGGCACCCTCGCCCTGTCGGCCCGGACCGGCACCGCGGCCGTACTCGACTGCGTCCACGCGCGCGTGGCGCACAGGTAACGGAACGCGAGCATGGCCGAGTTGAGGCACGCGATCCTCACCATGACCGCCGTCCTGGCCCTCACCCACGTCATGCACCTCTCCGGACAGGCCGCCACGTGGAGCCCAGGACTGCTCCCGGTGATGTGCCTGATCGTGGTCGGCCAGAGCTCGCCCGTGCCGCACTCGATGCGCCGTAGCGGCGGCCCCACCTCGGACGACGCGCAGAATGGCGGCACGGTTACGTCTGTGGGTCCACTCGGAGGCCCCACCGCGGCCGGTGAACCGGCCCGGGTAGTTTGTGGTGACCTACAGACTCCAGGAAGGCTGGCCGTGGCTGCTGATCTGTCACAGATCGTGAAGGCGTACGACGTACGCGGGGTGGTCCCGGACCAGTGGGACGAGTCGCTGGCCGAACTGTTCGGCGCGGCCTTCGCCCGGGTGACCGACGCCGAGGCGATCGTCGTCGGCCACGACATGCGCCCCTCCTCGCCCGCCCTGACCCACGCCTTCGCGCGCGGGGCGGCGGCACTCGGCGTACACGTCACCGAGATCGGCCTCTGCTCGACGGACCAGCTGTACTACGCCTCGGGCGCGCTCGACCTGCCCGGCGCCATGTTCACGGCCTCGCACAATCCGGCCCAGTACAACGGCATCAAGCTGTGCCGCGCGGGAGCCGCCCCGGTCGGCCAGGACACGGGCCTGACCGAGATCCGTGAACTGGTGGAACGCTGGACGGACTCGGGCGCCCCCGCCCCCGCCCCGGCCCCGGGAACCATCACCACCGCCGACACGTTGAAGGACTACGCGGCGCACCTCCGCGCACTCGTCGACCTGACCTCCATCCGCCCCCTGAAGGTCGTGGTCGACGCCGGCAACGGCATGGGCGGCCACACCGTCCCCACGGTCTTCGACGGCCTGCCCGTGACGCTCGTCCCGATGTACTTCGAGCTGGACGGCACCTTCCCCAACCACGAGGCCAACCCCCTGGACCCGGCGAACCTCGTGGACCTCCAGAAGCGCGTCCGCGAGGAGTCCGCCGACCTCGGCCTCGCCTTCGACGGCGACGCCGACCGCTGCTTCGTCGTCGACGAGCGGGGCGAGCCGGTCCCCCCGTCCGCGATCACGGCCCTGGTGGCCGTCCGCGAACTCGCGCGCAACGGCGGCAAGGGCACGATCATCCACAACCTGATCACCTCCTGGACCGTCCCGGAGGTGGTGAAGGAGAACGGCGGCACCACCGTCCGCACCCGAGTCGGCCACTCCTTCATCAAGACCGAGATGGCCCGCTCCGGCGCGATCTTCGGTGGCGAGCACTCGGCGCACTACTACTTCAAGGACTTCTGGTACGCCGACACGGGCATGCTGGCCGCCCTCCACGTCCTCGCGTCCCTCGGCGGCCAGGACGGCCCGCTCTCCTCCCTGGTCGCGGAGTACGACCGCTACCCCGGCTCCGGCGAGATCAACTCCACGGTCGCCGACCAGGCCGACCGCATCGCCGCGATCAAGGCGGCCTACGGCGACCGTGCGGACGTCACCCTGGACGACCTCGACGGTCTGACCGTCACCTCCACCGACTGGTGGTTCAACGTTCGCCCCTCCAACACGGAGCCCCTCCTCCGCCTCAACGCGGAAGCCCGCGACGAACCGACGATGGCCAAGATCCGCGACGAGGCACTGGCCATCATCCGAGGCTGAGGGGCGAAGCCTCCAGGGGGTCGTAGGGGCGAGGCCCCTGGACGCGGGAACGGGCAAGGGCGCTGGGTGCGAACCCCGGCGCCCACTCCGGCGCCCGCTCCGACGTCCACCCCGGCGCCCACTCCGATGCACCGACCACCAGCCCCACCTCTCACGCGCCGCCTCCCACCCCACCCAGTCCCGTACAACCCCCACGCCCCAACCCGACCAGCGGTACCCTGACCAGGCACATCCGCACACCCCGAAGGGACACCCCATGCCGCTCGAAGCCGGCCTCCTGGAGATCCTCGCCTGCCCCGCCTGCCACTCGCCCCTCGAGGAGCAGGACACGGAGCTGATCTGCACGGGCCAGGACTGCGGCCTGGCATACCCCGTCCGCGACGGCATCCCCGTCCTCCTCGTCGACGAGGCCCGCCGCCCCGCGTAACAGCGCGCCGCGCGACCGCACCCCGCGCCGCCGCCCGGCCCACTGCCGTCCCAGGCCCGAAGGCCCCCGGCGCCCGGCCGCGCACGGCGCCACGCACCGCCCCTCCCGGGCGCCCCTCGCCACAGCTCACCCCCGGCCCCGTAAACCGACGACGCCCCAGGCGATCGGAGACTGCCGACATGCTCGACGACTCGCTGCTCGACACGCCGGAGGCCCTGGCCGAGGCCGATCACCGGGCCCTCCTGCGCGGCGCGGCCGAAGCCGGCGCCCGCGTCCGCACCGCCGCCCGGCTCGCGACCGAGGCCGGCCTCCACGAACTCCAACCGGACGGCCGCCCCCGCGCGATCCTCATCGCGGGCCCCGGCGCCGCCGCCACCTGCGTCGCCGACCTCCTCGGCACGCTCGCCGGCGCCGCCTGCCCCGTCATCCGCCTGACCCCCTCCGGAGTCGCCCCCGCCGCAGGCGCCCTGCGCTGGGAACTCCCCGGCTGGGCCGGCTCCGTGGACCTCCTCCTCATCGCCACCCCCGACGGCAGCGAACCCGGCCTCTCCCTCCTCGCCGAACAGGCCTACCGCCGCGGCTGCACGGTCGCCGCCGTGGCCCCCGCCGACTCCCCGCTCACCGAAACGGCCGGCGCCGTCCACGGACTCTTCGTACCGCTCGCGACCGCACCGTACGAACAGGACGAACAGCCTCCGGTCGCCGCCTCCGCCCCCGGCGTTCTCTGGGCCCTCCTCACCCCCCTCCTCGCTCTCCTCGACCGCGTCGGCCTGCTCTCCGCCCCGCCCGAGGAGCTCGAACGGGTAGCCGACCGGCTCGACCAGGTCGCCGAACGCTGCGGTCCCGCCGTCGCGACGTACAGCAACCCGGCGAAGACCCTGGCCGCCGAACTCGCCGACGCCCTCCCGGTGATCTGGACCGAGGGCACCTCGGCCGGTCCCGCGGGCCGCCGGTTCGCCGCCGCCCTCGCCGAACTCGCGGGCCGCCCCGCCCTGGTGGCCGAACTCCCCGAGGCCCTCGCCGAGCACAACGCGCTCCTGGCAGGCTCCCTCGCCGCCGGCGCCGACCCGGACGACTTCTTCCGCGACCGCATCGAGGAAGCGCCCGCGCTGCACGCGCGCGTGGTACTGCTGCGCGACCGCCCGATCGGCGGCCTGACCGCAGCCCCGACCGCCCGCGAACTGGCCCTCAGCCACGACACCCCGATCAGCGAACTCGAGCCCGACGCGGGCGACGAACTCGTCACCCTCGCCGAACTGATCGCCACCACGGATTTCGCCGCCGTCTACCTGGCACTCGGCTCAGGAGCCTGACCCGCCCCGCCCGTCACCCGAGAAACACCAGACGGTAGACGGCAAACGACAGACGGCAAACGACAGACGGCCGGCGACAAGCGACGGACGGCAGCAGACCGCCAGACCGGCAGGCAGAGAGAACCGCATGGACCGCCTCGAGAACACCATCCGCCCCTACGCCTGGGGTTCCCCCACCGCGATCCCGCACCTGCTCGGCACCGAGCCGACCGGCGAACCGCAGGCCGAGATGTGGATGGGCGCCCACCCGGGCGCGCCCTCACGCACCGACCGAGGCACCCTCGTCGAGATCATCGGAACCGACCCGCAACAAGAACTCGGCGCGGCGACGGTCACCAAGTTCGGCCCCCGCCTCCCCTTCCTCCTCAAGATCCTCGCCGCCGGCGCCCCCCTCTCCCTCCAGGTCCACCCCGACCTGGAGCAGGCCAAGGAGGGATACGAGGACGAGGAACGCCGCGGCATCCCCGTCGACGCACCGCACCGCAACTACAAGGACGCCAACCACAAGCCCGAACTCATCTGCGCCCTCACCGAGTTCGACGGCCTGTGCGGCTTCCGCGCCCCCTCGCACGCGGCGGACCTCCTGGACGGCCTAGGCGTCGACTCCCTCAAGCCCTACGTCGACCTCCTGCACGCCCAGCCGGAGGAAGCCGCCCTGCGCGAGGTCCTCACCGCGATCCTCACCGCCGACCGCGAGGAGATGGCCCACACCGTCGCCCGGGCAGCGGCCGCCTGTGACCGCCTCGGCGGCGACTACGCCCCCTACGCCGGCATCGCCCACCACTACCCCGGTGACCCCGGCGTCATCGCCGCGATGCTGCTGAACCACGTCAGACTCCAGCCCGGCGAGGCCCTGTTCCTCGGCGCCGGCATCCCGCACGCCTACCTCGACGGCCTCGGCGTCGAGATCATGGCCAACTCCGACAACGTCCTGCGCTGCGGCCTCACCCCCAAGCATGTCGACGTCCCCGAGCTCCTGCGCATCGTCCGCTTCGAACCCGCGGACCCCGGCGTCCTGCGCCCCGAAGCCGCCCCGGACGGCGAAGAGGTCTACGACACCCCCATCGACGAGTTCCGCCTGTCACGCTACGTCCTCTCGCCGGGCGCCCCCGCCCACGACCTCACCCTCCCCACCCCGCAGATCCTCCTCTGCACCGCGGGCACCGTGTCGGCGGGCGAGCACGCGCTGACGCCCGGCACGTCTGTCTTCGTCCCGGCGGGGCACAAGGCCGAAGTGACCGGGGCGGGTACGGTCTTCCGGGCCACGGTCGTCGTATGACTCCTGTCGTGACGGCCTGACGCACCGCTGCCGATCAGGGCTGCAAGAATGGCCCCCCGGCAAAGGACGGGCAAAGCCGAACAAGGCCCCGCCCTGCACGGCGTACGCACGAAGGCGAAGGGACAACGCGAAAACATGAGCGCGTCAGGCGGCACCAAGGCGATCGTGGCGGCACTCGGGGCCAACCTCGCGATCGCGGTATCGAAGTTCGTGGCGTTCGCGTTCAGCGGCTCGTCGTCGATGCTCGCCGAAGGCGTGCACTCGCTCGCCGACTCCGGCAACCAGGCCCTGCTCCTCATCGGCGGCAAGAAGGCCCAGCGCGAGGCCACCCCGCAACACCCCTTCGGCTACGGCCGTGAGCGCTACATCTACGCCTTCCTCGTCTCCATCGTCCTCTTCTCGGTCGGCGGCATGTTCGCCATCTACGAGGGCTACGAGAAGATCAAGCACCCGCACCAGATCGAGCACTGGTACTGGCCCGTCGGAGTCCTCGTCTTCGCGATCATCGCCGAGAGCTTCTCCTTCCGCACCGCCATCAAGGAGTCCAACCCCCTGCGGGGCGACCACTCCTGGAAGGAGTTCGTCCGCCGCGCCAAGGCCCCCGAGCTCCCGGTCGTCCTCCTGGAGGACCTCGGCGCCCTCGTCGGCCTGGTCCTCGCGCTCGGCGGCGTCGGCCTGGCGCTCCTCACCGACGACGGCGTCTGGGACGGCATCGGCACGCTCTGCATCGGTATCCTCCTCGTCCTCATCGCGCTCGTCCTGGCCGCCGAGACCAAGTCCCTCCTGCTCGGCGAGGCCGCCAGCGCCGAAGACGTCCGGAAGATCGAGGCTGCGGTCGTCGACGGCGACACCGTCACCCGCGTCATCCACATGCGCACCCTCCACCTCGGCCCCGAGGAACTCCTGGTCGCCGCCAAGATCGCCGTCCAGCACGACGACACGGCCGGCCAGGTCGCGACCGCCATCAACGCCGCCGAGGCCCGCATCCGCACCGCGGTCCCCATCGCCCGCGTCATCTACCTCGAGCCCGACATCTACAGCGAGGCCGAGGCCGCCAAGGGCTCCGACCCCGAGGCGACCCCGGGCGGCCCCGCCCAGCACCCGGCCGAGCACTGACCCGCACCACCCCGGCAGGGCCCGCCCACCCGGCGGGCCCTGCCGCCGTTCCACCTCCTCAACACCCTCACCGACCGTGATCGGCGCGATCTGATCGGAGATGGACTGGGGCCGCCCCGCCACTCCGGTGTAGCTTGGAACGGAGCCAGACGTCGCTGCTGATGGCGGTCGGGCGGTCCCTCTGCGGACCGTCCGAGGGAGAGAGGGCCTCCGACGGACTGCGCTGCGCGTACGCGGGCATGCCCGTGCCCCTCTTCGGGCACCCCTGTGTCCGCCGCCGCGCAGACCAGCCGTACCCACCCTCTCGACCCAACTCCGAGGAGCAGCTCCCCATGACGACTGTCGACAACCGACAGGACTTCAAGGTCGCCGATCTTTCCCTGGCCGCTTTCGGCCGTAAGGAGATCACCCTGGCCGAGCACGAGATGCCCGGCCTGATGTCGATCCGCAA
>NZ_JBHWUW010000072.1:0-37931 GCF_042737245.1 Streptomyces sp. NPDC060002 | reverse complement strand
AACTCGCCACCCGCTACAAGGCCGGAGTCCACCTGGCCGCACTCATCCTCTGGCTCCGCGAACCCACCCAAGATCCTTTGTCAGACAGTGCCTAGTACTCCGGTCGCAGTTCGCTATCACTGCTGGTCAGAGCCGTGTTTCTGAGCGTACTCGGCTGACGTCACGTCAGGTTGTGGAAGTTCGTGACCTCGGATGCGACGGTGGTAGTGGCAGCGTCTGGCGATGGCCTGGTGGTGCCTGCGCCAGCGCGACCAGTTCAGTGCGTGGCTGGTGCGCCGCAGGTGTGTCACCGGGGGACGGCCAGATACCTGTGGGTGATGTGACGTCAGTTCAGCTCGCCCCGCACAGGCCAATCGCCCGACATGCCGGGCGGGAAGGCGGCGCAGGCCGCCTCGGCCACCCGAATGCGCGGACCGCCCTGGCCGAACTCACGGCCGCGGCCGCGAACGAGTGCGGCCTGGACGGCGAGCAGGGCATCGCCCGGCAGGGCCAGCACTGCCGGGCGAACGGACCGGGCCCGGACCATACCCTGGCGACCATGTACAGACGACTGAATCGGTGAGCCACCAGCGGCCTCATCCACAAACTCGGCCCCGGCCTCTACACCGCAACACCATGGTCTCCAGCGCCACTTGCGTGACCTACGAAAACGCTGACTACCCGGCCTTGGGTCAAGGCCCTCTCCGTCCGCCTCCTCCCATCAGCCTGCGATCGCCCGCAAGATCGGCTGGCCGAGTGCGCCGAGCCAGCCCGCGAGCGCTCCGAGCGGCCCGATCAGCCCGGTGCTGGCCGCGGCCAGCGCACCCGCCGAGGACAGCAGCCGGGTGATCCGGCCGAGCCGGCCCGCCACTGCCTCCCGGTCCGGCTCCGACCGGGCGACCTCCTCGTCCAACGAGTCCATCTCGGCCCGAACCTCGGGCTCGATTGCTGGCGGCAGCGCCGTCCGCTCGATCGACGCCCTCAGTTCCCGGACCAGGCCGCGCACCTCCTGTCCGCCCGCCGTGAAGCAGGCCGACTGGCCACCGTGAACGGTCTGGTTCCCGGCGACGTTGTTGACCACGCCACCCTGCTGGTTGCCGATGTTGAAGGCCATGGCTCCCCATCTCCTCACCGCTGCCGCCAGGACGTCCGCCGCTCGGCATCCTCGAAGCGGCGGCGCCGGGACGCCGTCACGATGTGCAGAACGATCCCGATGACCGTCAGAACCGTCCCGATAGCCGCCATCGCGAACCCGACCGCCCCTACCGGCACGCCGGCCACCTTCGGTCCGAGCAGCTCCGGGGAGGAGTCGAAGTTCGAACTCCCCGACGAAATATCGTCGGTCCTGGCAATGAATCGAATGATCACCCAGCCGTAGATCCCGCCCCCGACCAGAAAGAGCAGGAAGCCGAGCATGATCAGGTGTCGCGCCCTGGTACGGGTCGCGGCGATCTCCTTGAAAAAGCTCTCGCGCTGCGTCTGCTGAACGTAGTTGTACTGGTCCCCGGCGACGTTGCTCAGCCGGTCGGCCTGCTGCTCCCCGATGTCGAACCGCCGCTCGCCGCCGGGCGGCGTACGGCCGGCCTCGCGCGGTGCCGGGCGGCCGGGCGGGCCGGAGGGTGGCGGGCGGCCCGGCGGGCCGGAGGGTGGCGGCCCTGCGGCGGGAGCGCCGTGAGGCGTGGGCCCGGGCTCATAGGCGGGGCCCCAGCCCGGCATGGTGTCCGAGGTACCAGCCGGGGTGCCGCCGGCTCCGGGCTTCGGGGCCTGAACGGTCCGGTCGGCGGGGCGCAGCTCTTCGTAATGCACCTCTAAGGGCCCAAAATCCAGCACGTCGCCCGAGTGCAGCACCTGCTGCCCGAGCACCGGGTGACCGTTCAGCATGGTGCCGTTGGTGGAGGCTAGATCCTCGATGGTGGTCCGGCCCGAGGCCCGCCACACCACCGCGTGCCGTCGGCTGACGCCCGGATCGCCCACCTGGATCTGGCAGTCGGAGTCCCGCCCGACCAGCATCGGCTGGTCGTCGAGGACGAAGATCCGGCCGCGCAGCCGGTCCGGGCGGTCGACCACGAGTTGCGGTAGGTCGCGCTCTCGCAGAGGCGGGTCCATGACACGACCTCCTGCCTTGGCGAAGCATCCGGCGTCGGGCGAAACGATTCGGTCGCCTCTTCTGGTGATCCTCACCTTCCAGTAAAGGCCGATCGGCCCCGTCCTGCCACAGCACCCCGGACGGCCGGAACTCGGCAGCGCGTTCGGCCGCCGTCTCCTCGGTCCGCAGCCCTCCGATCCCGACGGGCTGGGTCTCCGCGACCCCACCGAGCTCCTCCCGGAGCCCGTCGACGTGTCTACGCGACATACCCCTGCTGCGGCCGCCCGGACAGGCCGATCTGCTCCAGGTTCTGTGGTGCCCCTACGACCACGTTCCGTATTGGAAGCCGTCGACCGCACCGTTCTGGCGGTCCGCCGCGGAGGTCGTCGACATCCTCGCCACACCGCCCGAGCCGTACGAGGTGAACTATGAGGGCTATGTATTGGAACCGTGCATGCTGGCACCGGAAGCGATCACCGAGTACCCCGACGGCCTCGATCTGAGCCCGCAGATGCTGCTGATGGTGGAGGACTGGAGCAGATGGCAGGCAGCCGGCGCCGACGTGGACAGCTCCTACGCGGACTTTTTGCGGGACTTCTACGACATCCATCTGGCAGACGCGCCCGGATGGAAGGTCTGCGGCCGGCCTCCATGGGGCCGCACCGACCCCAACCCCCGATACTGCACTGTCTGTGATGTGCAGATGGTCCCGCTGCTGACCATCGCCTCGGGCGAATGGGACGGCGGTGAGGGACACAGCTGGGCACCTTACGAAGAACAGGCCGCCGCCTACGCCGCCAACACCGCCGGTCATTGCTGTGGCCAGGACCCCTCGCAGCCGACCAAGGTCGAAGTCGGCAGCGCCGACAACATGCAGATCTACGTCTGCCCGACCTCTCCCGAGCATCCGCACACCGACCTGATCCAATGAGCTGTCGAGCCTGTCACACACCCTCCGCAGTCGGTGGCAGAAGTGCCGCCGCGTCAGGGCGTGTGACAAGCCGTTTGCCTCACGGCGGAGGAACCCGCAACGCACGAGGCTCCTGTGCCGTTGGGGGAGGCGTTCGAAGTCTCAACCCATCGGCACAGGAGCCTCGTTGGTACCCCATCCTGCCGCACTCGACCTGCCGCACGCGCTGGTTGAGTGGGTCACCATGCTCATCGTCACCCGTGAGGGTGACCGCCGCTGCAGGCTCCCACCACACCAGCGCGCGCTGGTCGCCTTGGTGTACCTGCGCAAGCACGACACCCTCGCGCAGATCGCCGCCGGCTTCGGCATCTCGGTGGGCACCGCCCACGCCTACACCCTCACCGTGGTCGACCTGCTCGCGGTGCCGGCACCTGGCCTGCTCAAAGTCCTGCGTGAAACCGACCCGGACTTCGTCCTGCTCGACGGCACCCTCGCCGCATGCGACCGCCTAGGCGACGGCCGGGCCGACTACTCCGCCAAGCACCGCCGCCACGGCGTGAACGTCCAGGTGGTCACCGATCCGACCGGACGCCTGCTGTGGATCTCAGCCGCCCTGCCGGGCCGGACCCATGACCTGACCGCGGCCCACACCCACCGGATCATCCGGTTCTGCGAACGCCAAGGCGTCCCGATCCTTGCCGACCGCGCCTACATCGGCGCCGGACCGTGGGTCACCACACCAGTCAGACGCCCACCCGGTCGCGACCTGTCGCCAACCCAGCACACCGTCAACCACGCGCTCTCGGCAGTACGGGCACCGGTCGAACGGGGGCGTGGCCCGCCTGAAGTCCTGGCGGATCTTCCACCACGCACGCTGTAGCCCGAATCGAATGTCGTCAATCGCCGCTGCCGTCCTCACCCTGGAGCGGCAACGCTGAAATAGCTCATTGATCACGAAGTCACACAGGCCCTAGATCAGAAATGAAAGAGTGGCGCGCTGAGGTGCTCGATTGACGTTCTTCATAAGCGGCAGCACCCGTTCATGGATGTCCCCGTGCTCGATCGTGCGGCAAGGTTCCTGCCGGCGGTGCGCAGATCACCATGCGTAGAGTGGCTGCCCGCTGGGGTGTTTCGCCGTACGCGACCACGACGTCGTTGCCGTAGGCGTCGTCCCCGCCGACGCGAGGGTGTGCCGGCTGCGATTGAACGAGGCGAGTACACCCCCGGTGTCCTCCCCGCCGACGTGGGGGTGTTCCGACCGTCCAGCGCACCCTCTCCGTGGCGGCGTCGAGAGACCGCATCTGAGAGCATCACGAAGGATGTCCTTTCCGTTGGTGCGTTTGACGATCTGCGGGGTCAGGGAGACTCTGAATAGAGAGATGGGTCCCGGTAAAGCGGGAACAGCATCGACACCGCGCCCTTTGGGCAGCGTGCCGGCTCGCTATGTCTTGGTTGGAGAGCGTCGCGGGATGCGTATCAGCTTCCCCAGCAGCCAGACGAATATCTCGGGTGACGAACGGCATCCCCAAGACGCCTGCCTCAGCCGAAATTGGGTGAAGACTGTGCCTCTCCCTCGCCGCATCAGCAGAATGCTTCTCACGATGGCGCTCGCCGCGTGCGCCCTGGGTCTCAACCCAACCAGTAGTAAAGCGATCGATACGGGTTTTGACGCTTATCAGGCATTCCCCTTTATTGCCGAGATCCATTACACACCCACCGGGGGGGTCTGCACCGGCACTCTCATCCATCCGCTATGGGTGCTCACGGCCGCGCATTGCGCGACGGGCACCCCGCCGAAGACTCTTGATGTTCGCGTGGGCAACAGTGATCGGGGAACCGGTGGGGTGGACAGAGGTGTAGTCGAGGTCCGTACGAACCCCGGCTACACAGGGGGGCACAACGATGTGGCACTCCTCAAGCTCGACCTGCCCGTGTACCAACAGACGCTTCCCCTGGGCAGCCCAGCAGAGAGCTGGGCGTGGGATGGATCCCACGGCGCGGGCTACGAGGTGGGGTGGGGTTCTGATACGGCTGGCAACTTCCCCAACCGGCTGCAGTGGGCATACGCCGTTATCAAGCCGACGATGAACGACAGCCTGGGCATCCCAATGATCCCGGTTACCGCTGGACGTCTGGGCGGCAGCCCGTGCCCGGGCGACAGTGGCAGTCCGCTTATCGTGGTGGCTGGCGGTAAATACATCCAGGCAGGTGTCTTGAAGGCAGCCGCCTGTGGCACTGGCGGGAATTACAGCGTGGTTGGGCAGGGCCCAAACCGAGATTGGATACGGAATCAGATTCCAGATCTGGACAGGCCGCACATAGGACTCCCCTTCACTCCGCGACCCCGAAGGTAAAGTACGTCAAAAATGGCACTCGCGCCGAGTTCCTGACCTCGGGTGCAACCCGAGGTCAGGGCCCTTTGTCGGTATCTTTTTTGTGCACCCGTTAATCGATCCATACCCATTGTCCCTACCGCTAGAGCACCGGACATCTGTAGCCACAAATTGACCGTCAGAATTCGGTGATTTAGGCGGCGAATCCGATGTTGGTGACGTACTCGTACTGGCCCGCCGCCGCAGTACTGACCTTCGCCGCGGTGGCCCAGCAGCTGCTGCTGTTCCTGGGGCTGGGCGGTCTGCTGCCCGGCAGCTGGCAGCCCTGGCCGTTCCTGCTGGGCGCGGCCCCCGCGTGGTGGCTCGCGCGCCCCCTGTGGTGGCGGGCGGACCTTCCTCGGCCGCTGGTTGTGGCGATACGTATCCTGCGTCGGATACCGGGCGCGGCGTACCTCGTGGCCGTGCTGGCGCTGGCGGCCGGAATCTGGGACGCACTCCAGCATCACGAGCCGTATCTGGGACACGAGGAGGCCGTGTACGCCAACAAGGCCCGTTCCTGGGCCGACGGCGCCCCGGACGCCGGCTGGGGCCCTTATCGCCCCGTCGGCCTCCCGGCGCTGGGGCGGCTGGCACTCCGCGTCCACGACGACGTGGGCAGCCTGCGCGTGGTGGCCCTGCTGCTCACGCTCTTCACGCTCACCACGACTTATGTGGTCGCGGCCCGCTGGACCACGCCCCGCCGCGCTGTCGTGGTCGTCCTCCTCCTGCTCTCCGGGCTCGGATTCCTGCGCCGGCTACCGGAGTTCCTGAACGACATCGGCACCACCGGCCTGCTGCTGATGGTCGTCTTCCTGCTCACCCGCGCCCAGGAAATGCGGCACTCCCGCGCCCTGCCCCTCGCGGCCATCGTGGCGGTGGGCGCCTTCTACCTGCGCTACGGAAGTGTGGGAAACCTCCTGGCGATATCCCTGGCCGCGCTGTTCGCCTACGGTCCGCGCGCCTGGCTCGCCCAGGGCCGCCGCCTCGCCGCGGCACTGGCCATCTTCGGCCTCGGCCTGCTGCCGCACTTCGTTCAGGCCACGCAGGTCACCGGATCCCCGCTGGGCCTGATCCTGTGGGCCGGTTCCCAGGCCAACCGCGCATACGTGGGTGACGGCCTTGTCTACTACGTCGCGATCTTCCCCTACCGCCTGGCCGGAGACCTGGGAGCGGTGGTGATGACCGGCGGGCTGCTCCTCGCGGTACGCGCCCTGCGCGGCAAAGACTGCGGCTCTGGGCTGGCCGCGCGCCACGTCTTCCTGGGATCGGCGTCCGTCGCAGTCTTCGTCGTGCTCGGTCTGGCCACGGACGGCGAACCGCGGTTCGTCTACCTCCCGGTCATCCTGCTCACCGTCCTCGGGGTCGAGGCCCTGGCGCAATTGACCGGGCGCCGGAACAGGAACAGGGGCCTGCTTGCCGCCGTCGCCGGGCTGGCCGGCGTGACCATCGCCGGGACGACCCAGGCGGTGGCCCACTCAGCGATGCCCGGCCCCGACCGCCTCGGCCGATCCACCGTCCCGGTCGCCCAGCGGCTCGCGTCGAACGAGCCCTGCCTGCTGGTGACCGGATACGAACCAGAGACGGGCTGGTACTCCGGCTGCAACGCGGTCACCTACGCCCAGTACCGCCGGATGACCCCGTCTTCGGAAGACCAAGTGACCCTGATCCTCTTCGAACACGGCCGCCTGCAACCGGATCCCACCACGCTGTCCCACCTCATCGGCGACCGCGGCACCACCGTGCGCACGATCCCCACAGACGGCACGCTCGGCACTGCAACGGCCATCACACTGACGCACTGACCAGGCTGAGAAACTGCTGCACGCGACCCGGCTGCGTGTCCAGTTCGGCTGTCGGTCCTGGCAGGCTCCGCTCACCGGCGCGGCGTACGGCGCCGAGGCGGGGCTGGAGGTGAGCTTGCCCAGGAGCGCCCCAGTGCCCTGCGTCATCAAAGACCGGGAGTGGTCACCATAATCCGCCCACTCCGCTCCCGCCCCACCCTCCGCAGGGGCGGTGGACAGCCGCGCTGCTGCCTTCAACTGGAAGCGCCGTGCGCAGGAACTGCATCAACCCCGTCCAGCGTTCCAGCCGTCACCGACAACCGGCCCCGGACCGCGGCGCGCTCGCCCCGCTGGCCCTCGGCTAGCCATAGCGAGAGGCTCTGCGGGCCGATAGGCCCCGGCCGTGTTCAAGCACGTCGCCAACCTGTGCACAGCACGCCGCCCGGCGGGACTGCGGGCGTAGTGATCTCACGGGTGCCGATCCAGCGTCAGCTCTTCGGCTGACCCTGGTCGCACGTACGACACGCCCTCGCCGGGCGCCCGCGGGAGAACGCACACTCCCGGATCTTGACCACGATCGTCCGACCCGCCGCTGGTTGGGCCATCGCTGCCACCTCACAACGCGCACCGCAGCCGCGCTGTCCCTCTAGCCGGTCAGGCGGCATGTCTGCCAGCTGCGGCCCTCGCGGATCAATGCCCCGCGCTCCTCGAGGTTGGCCAGATGATAGGCCACCGACGCCGGGCTTCGCGGCCCGATCTCCCGCCCCAGCTGCCGCACGGACAGTGCTTCGCCGCGGTCCTGGATGGAGTGGCGGATCGCGCGCAGGATCTCCTCCTCACGCGCCGTCAGGTGCTCGGACCGCCGGTTCACTGCTGCCGCTCCAGCGCGCTGTCCTGCCCTTTGGGTTGGGGAGGTGCCCAAGACCACGGTCGGGTGGTGTTGATGAGTTTGGGAGGCATGGCGGCTCTTGCCAGGGCAGCATCGGATGCTCTTGGTGGAAGGTACTGGTCATGCGGCAGATGTCGGAGGTCAAGCTGTAAACGGCGATCCGGCGTGACCATCACGGCTTGTCGATGCGGAAGCTTGAGCGCCAGCACGGAGTGACTTGGCGGACGGTCCGGAAGGCGTTGGACTCGTTGGACTCGTCCTGGCTGGAGCCCGCAAGCAGCTGCCACCACGATGCGGCACTAGACGGCCGAGCGGCTGCGCGTGCTCGCGGAATGACCGGCCCGCCGGGTGGGTCAGCGGGCGATGAACGGCTCGGTCAGGTGCGGGGTCGCGAGGTAGAAGGCGCCGGCGGCCGGGCCGTGGAGCACCTGTTGCCTTGAGACCCTTGCCTGCTCAGGGTCCATCTCGTGGGCGTAGGCGACTTCGGGGTGGAGCAGCTGGATCGCGTGCACGAGCAGGTCACCGGTGACGGCGACCAGTTCGCGGCCGGACGCGACGAGCACGCTCTGGTGGCCGGGTGTGTGACCGGGCGTGGCGAACACGCGCTCGCCGCTGCGCAGCGCGGTGTCGCCGTCGAGCAGCCGTAGCTGATTGGTCCTGCGGAGCGGGTCGATCACAGTGGACCGCAGCTGCGGGTTGACCTCTTCGATCGCGTCAAGTTCGGCCTGCTGCAACACGTATTCGGCGTTCGAGAAGAACGGCCGCGCCTGCTCGCCGCCGACGACGGCCCAGCCCACGTGGTCGGTGTGGAGGTGCGTGAGCACCACGGTGTCTACGTCGGATGGTTCGATGCCCGCGGCGGCCAGCGAAGCCGGGAGCGCCCCGGGCACGGGCGCCCAGGAGGCCGCCGGGCTGTCGGCCGGGCCGATGCCCGCATCGACCAGAGTCACACCCTGATCGCTGCGGATCGCGAACGCGCGGAACTGGAGTTGCCAGCGCCCGTCGGTGTCGAGCGCGCCGGGATCGAGCTGGTCGGCCGCCGCCCACTGCTCGGTGGTGGCATCGGGGAACGCCTCCGACCTGGGGGAGAAGAAGGGGCCCGCGCCGTCGGCCAGCGCGATAACGGTGTAAGGGCCGACCTGAATGGAAGGGGGCATCCCACAGATAGTGCCACCGGCGGGCGGCCCGCGACCAGGCGGGTTGCCCCGGAGTTCGCTCCAGGTCGTGGGTGCCTCGCAGAACTGGCAGACCTCGGCCCTCTTGCATGGCTCGGGCGTCGGGCGCTTCCGTCTCATTGACACGCGCGTACTTCTTTCAGGACCACAAGCCTGCATCCCCGCAGACAGTGCCGTCACTTCTCATCGACATTCAGGCGACGAGAGACCACCAAGCGCCTCGCAACCTCACCCCCTCTGCCAGTGGTGCATGGCACCCGTCCTGGAAGGCTGGGGGCCGACCGCCCGATTCACCCGCACCCGCGCCTGACCGGTCAGCACGCCCGGCGTCACATGCCGGACCGTCCCGGAGTACACCCGAACGCCACGGCCGTCCGGTGGAAGAGATCTCCGGTGACGTGGCACCTCCCCCAGCCCATACCGACCGCCCCGACCGCCGACCCCGCCCTGCCGCCAGGCTGGGCCGCGGAGCCGAAGTGGGACGGCTACCGCGCCCAGATCGCCCGCTACGCAGACGGCCGCGTCCTGCTGCGCTCCCGCCACGGCACCGCCGCCGGTGGCGGCCAGGAACTCGGCGCCGAGGATGATACCCAGGCCGGGCACGCATTCGAACAGATGCGGGCTCTCGGTGCCGAGGTCGTCGAGATCGGCACCGGAGGAGACCAGTTCCACGCACCGGCCCGAGCGCTCTACGAGGCGCTCGGGTGCACAGCCCCGCCACTCCCGGTCTACTTCCGCCAACTCTGACACCTCCCGGACGGGCACCCGAGGGCGCCTGTCCGAGTTCGGCAGTCAGCAGCAAACTCACTTGGGTGCAGCTCCTTTGGAGGAGGATCACACCTCGCATGTGAACTCGCGGCTCGGTGCCGGTGAGGCCGAACCTTGAGAGGAACTACACCCGGAGTCGCACCGGGGAAACGTGCCTGGTTTTTTCAGAGGCCAGTTCCGGTGAGAGTGGCGGTTGCCTGCCAGAGCCTCTTGGCGACGGCCGGGTCCAGGCCGGCCCGGCTGGGCTTGCGGATCAGTGGGTAGCCCGTGAAACTGAACAACCCGTCCGGACCGACGTAGGCGTTGCCGGGGACGTCCTGCGTGGCTGCGTACATGAGTGGCAGCGCTCCGTGTTCGACGTCCTGGACCAGGAACGGGAGCCGGTTGACGAATCCCAGCGGCGAGTGCGTGACCAGTCCGGTCCGCGCGACGCCAGGGTGAGCGATGACCGAGCGGACACGGCTGCCCGAGGCGGTCAAACGGCGCTGCAATTCCAGCGAGAACAGCACAACGGCGAGCTTGGACGACTCGTAGACGGCCAGCCCGTTGTACCTGCGGGTGCGCCAATCGAGGTCGTCGAGGTCCAGCCTGCCGAATCGGTGCAGTTGGCTGGAGACCGTCACCACGCGGTCGGTCAGCCGGGGAAGCAGCAGGTTGGTGAGCACGAACGGCCCGAAATAGTTCGTCGCGGTCTGTACGTCCAGGCCCTGCGCGGTCCGCGCCGCCGGGATGTCCATCACCCCGGCGTTGTTGATCAGAACATCGATGTCGCCGGTATACGACGTCGCAAACGCACGTACTGAGTCCAGGTCGGCGACATCGAGTCGCCGGACATCGAAATCTCCATGCATACCGGTCACTGCCTGGCGCGCCTTGTCGACGTTGCGCACGGCCAGCACCACGTGGGCGCCGACCCGTGCGAGTTCGCGAGCGGTCACCAGCCCGATCCCCCCGCCGGCACCGGTGATCACCACCGTCACGCCGGCCATGCTCGGCAGCCGGTCCGCGGTCCATTTGGCCATAGTGAAATCCTTCAGAGGCTCTTTTACCTGATTCCTGACGCCGTCCAGTGAACGGGGCCCGTGCCGGCGGATGAAGGACCTGCCCAACCACTGAATCGCAGGGCGTGGCTACCCGTGTCGACCTGCCGGACAATGAGGCGGAGGTATACGACATGCGAAGCGGGGAGCCCGATGGTGGACACGGCATTGGATGGCGAGGGTCTGGCCGATTTCCTGCGCGGCCGCCGGGAGTCCCTGCAACCTGAGGACGTCGGGTTGCGCCGCGGCGCACGACGGCGTACGACCGGGCTGCGCCGGGAGGAGGTCGCCGAGCTGTGCGACATGTCGGCCGACTATCTGGCCCGGCTGGAACGCGGTAGTGGTTCCCAGCCGTCGCAGCAGATGGCGGCGGCCATCGCCCGGGGACTGCGCCTGACCCCCGACGAACGTGACCACCTGTTCCTGCTGTGCGGGTACCGCCTCCAGACACGGCGACTACGCGAAGCGCACGTCAGTCCCGGCCTGCTGCGCGTCATGGACCGGCTTCAGGACACACCCGCGCAGATCGTGGGCACGGTCGGTGAAACGCTGCAACAGACGCCGCCCGCCGTGGCGCTGCTCGGCGACGAGACGCGTCACACCGGCCCGGCGCGCAGCACCCTCTACCGGTGGTTCACCGACCCCACCGCCCGCCATCGGTACCTGCCCGACGACCACCACCTGCACAGCCGCGTCTACGTCGCCATCCTGCGCGCCAGTGCCACCGCGCAGGGGCCCGGGTCGCCGGCCGCCTCGCTCGTGGCCGGCCTGCAACACAACGAGGAATTCGCTGAGCTGTGGAACCGCCACGAAGTGGGACTGCGGTGGAGCAACGCCAAACGCTTCGTCCACCCCGAGGTCGGACGCATCGACCTGTACTGCCAGACACTGCTCGACCCCGACCAAGGGCAGTCCCTGCTCATCTTCACCGCCACACCTGGCACGGAGAGCTACGACAAGCTTGCCCTGCTGACCGTGCTCGGCGCCGACACGTTCGCAGGATCCTGACGCACTAGCGGCATTCTCGGAGCCGAGCGCCTTTGGGTGTAGTTCCTCTCAGGGTTCGACCTCACCGGCACCGAGAGTTCACATGCGAGGTGTGATCCTTCCGGCGGTTCCGGTTGTCCCGCCGCTGATCACCGAAGACCGCTCGGCCGATCTTCGGCCTGGCCAGCATGTCTACCCGCGGCGCTCCAACGAGGGGCAGCCGCATCGGGCACGGGTGGGTGAGGCGCCAGGCACCGACGTCCCAGCTCGGCTAGCCCTCCAAAGGAGCTACACCCAACTCACTTCCGTAACAGGCCCTGGTACTAGGAACGGGTCCGGCACAGTTCCTGGTCCACAAGTGTGCTCATGGCCTGATCGGTGTCCTGACCGCCGTCGCTGCTGACGTACACCACGGCGGTCCGGGTCCCGTCTCGGGTGGCGCCGCCCCAGGTGATATAGCCGAGCAGTTCGCCCCGGTGACCGAAGTAGCTGCCGCCACAGGACAACGGGATCTCGGCAAGACCGAGTCCATACCTCACGCCCAGCGCGGGCGCGTTCACGGTGGTCGTCATCTCGTCGAGTTGCGCCGGAGCCAGCAGACGGCCGCCGAGCAGCGCGGCGTAGAACCGGTTCAGGTCGTGCGCGGTGCTGATGACCGATCCGGAGCCGACCGCCATACTCGAATTGAGCACCGTGACGTCGATGCCGGTGCTGGTGCCGGTGCCGAACGCGTAGCCCTCGGCGTGCGGGCCCAGGATGAACGGGAAGGTGCCGGGCGTACTGGTGTCCCTCAGGCCCAGCGGGCGGATGATCCGGTCGTTCACCTCCTGTGCCCAACTCCGGCCGGTGACCTTTTGGGTGATCATCGCGGCGAGAATGTAGTTGGTGTTGGAGTACGACCAGTCGGCGCTCGGGGAGGGTACGGGATGGTGCCGCATCACCAGCCCCACCAACTCCTCGGGGGTGTAGGTGCGGAACCGCTCGGCTCGATAGCCGTCCGCGCTTTTCAACGCGGGTATCTCCAGCCCGTCGTCACGGATACCGCTGGTGTGCTGCAGCAACTGCCGCACGGTGATCCGGCTGCCGTCGTTGCCGCTGCCCTGGACCACTACTCCCGGAAGCCACTGCTCGACGGTGTCCTCCAGGGACATTCGCCCCTCGCCGACGAGTTGCAGCACGACCGTGGCGGTGAAGGTCTTGGTGGCGCTGCCGATCCGAAATCTGCCGTTCAGTGGCATCGGCCTCCTGGTGCCCCTCTCGGCCGTCCCCGCGCGCGCGATGTCACGTGTGGCCGGTGACGTCACCTCAGCGGACACACCAACGGCCCCGCTGTCGTGGACCGCATCCACCTGCTGCTGGAGCGGATCGGCCGGCGGCGGCTCCGCCGCCGCCGTCCCGGTCGACGTGGCGAAGAGAACCGCGCCCAGGCTGCTCAGGACAAGCAGGTCCCGCCGACGCCTTCCTGACACATGCATGATGATCCCCGTCCTGTTCGGGTGCCTGCGTGTTCAGCGCTCAGGCTGTGGCCCCGGTGTTTCGCCCCCGGAGCCGGTGGCCGACGACCATCCCACCAGCGATGAAGGGATCGGCCCATCCGGCTCTCCCCCCGACCTGCGATGCGCTGTCCTCAGGGCGGTGCTGGGGGTTACCCCCCCTGGGGACACTGAGGCTTCCTCCCCTCAGCTGGCCATGACCAGCAAGGTGCGTGGTGTGTCCGTGGGCGAGGTCGGTCGGCGGCTGAGGAGCGCTGTCAGTCCTCGTTCGTAGGATCACGGCATGCCTGATGCCTTCACCGTCCTGTGGACCCATGACACGTGCCGTGCTCTGCGCAAGGCAGGGCGCGTGGGCGAGCGGCCGCCGGTCGCCTTCAGCGGCGTCCATTCTTCGCTGCCCGCCTGGTCGGGTGCTCGTGCCGGAGACGAGGTGTACGCGTTGCACGTCAACCGGTGCGAGGTGTTCGTGGTGAGCCGGATGCGGGTGATCGACAGGGAGCGACGGGACTGCTGTGGCGCTGCTCCCGCGACGTGGCGGGATCCGTCGTTTCCCGGGCACGGCGACTGGTCGATGCTGGGCGCCGGCGGTTGCGGGGCCGCGGCGGTGCACGTGGACGCGACGCCCATACGCTTCGACACGCCGCTCTCCGGTGATCTTCTACGGATGCTCGCCTGGCGCAATCGCCGAGGCCACACGCGCAACCTGAAGTACGTGGTGGAGGGCCGTCTCGAGCGGTCAGTCAGCCTTCAAGGCTTCTACCGTCTGACCTCCGAGTCGGCCGGCGAGTTGGCGGAGGTCGTCACCAGGACCGCCTCTTGACCGCTCGCAGACGAGGCCGGAAACCGGATCACCTCCGTCGTCCACCGTGCCTGAGGGGGCGCCCCCGAGTCCACGGCGGCGGGACACCTCCCGGCCATCCCGCCGGGCACCTCGCCGACCAGGACTCCGTCGCCCTCACCACCCAGGGCGACATCCAGCCCGCCCGCTCACAGCGCCGTCGGCGGGAGCGCCGCGGCCGGAAGACGCCTCCGCGAGGGCGCCCGTCGGTACGCAAGCGGCCGCCACGCTGACCGATCACCCCCGCAGCCCGGTGGGCGCCCACCCGCGCTCAGGCGGTCCGGCGCGAGCGGCCCCAGCGCCGCGCCCACGTCCACCGGCCGGACCGGCTGTCCACGATGCGGTCGCGGAGGTACGTGTGCGGCAGTCCGGCCGTCCGGCCGGCGAGCTCCTCGAACGCCGTCAGGTAGGAGCCGTCCCTGCCGCGTAGTTCGCGCTCCCGTTCCACGTAGGGCCGGGCCGCCTGCCAGACGCTGACGATCCGGTACCTCAGGAGGGGCAGGAACACCTCCTCGTCGACGATCCTGAAGACGGTCAGGTTGGCGAGGGACTGGTAGTAGTACACGACGTTGCAGAAGGCCTCCTTGGCGTCGTGCGGGAGGCCGCGCACCCCTCCGTCCGGGGCGTGCTCCTGCCGGAGTCGTGCGCACACGTAATCGTGCTGGTCATGGAATGAGGCCGACCGGAACTCGGCGAGCAGATCGATCATGGCCTGGATGTTGTTCGCCTGTCGGCTGATGCGGGTCTGCCGCATGCCGAGCCAGGTGGACACGGCGACGGCGACCACCGCGATGACCACCGGAAGGACGTTGACCAGGAAGGCTTTGAGCACTCGGTCAACGCTAGGCTGGAGCCGCCGCCGACAAGCCGGATGGTCGGGCTTGGAGACCTTTCGTCACATCTTGCCGATATTCGCCCCTCAAGAGATCACCTCGGGTCCGAAGGCGATCGACATCGGTTCGGACGCTGTCGAAACCGTGCCGTCACCCGTGGGGCCGCCGCGAGCGGCACTGAAGGGGATGGGGCACATGGTGCGCCTGGTGCACCTGGTGCACCTGGTGCGCAGCCTGTCGGTGGGCCGGATGACCGGCTCGCCCCCCTGCTCCGACCAGGCCGACGACGGCCTCAGGCCGCCTCATCGCGCTCGGTCGCACTCGGTCGTGCTCGGTCGTACCGGGTCGTACCGGGTCGGGCTTCGTCATGGATCGGACCCGGCCGCCGGGCACCCCGGCGGCACGGGCTCCACCTGGCCCAATGTCTCATTTGTGCGCATAGTCCATGATCGCCCTATGCTGTTGTACGGGAGAGCTCGAGCAGTCGACGTGCCGGCTTCGTGCCGGCGGGAAGCGGGCTTCCATGGCTGAGCGATTCAAAAGGCTGGGATTGGTCGGTGAGATGTCGGCCGAGTTCGCCGGCACCATGATTCTCATCCTCTTCGGCTGTGGCGTGGTGGCCCAGGTGGTCGCCGGTGGAGCGCTCACGACGCCGCCCGGAGGACTCGGAAACCACGACAGCATCGCCTGGGCCTGGGGCCTTGGCGTCACTCTGGGTGTCTACGTCGCAGCGCGACTGAGCGGCGCCCATCTCAATCCGGCGGTGACGGTCGCCCTGGCCACGTTCAAGGGCTTCCCGTGGAGCAAGGTGGCGCCCTACGCGCTGGCCCAGACCGCGGGCGCCTTCGTGGCGGCCCTCATCGTGCGGTGGAACTACACCGAAGCACTGGCGAAGGCCGACCCAGGACACACCATCAAGACGCAGGGCGTGTTCTCCACGCTCCCCGCCAACGGCAATCCGAACCTGCCGGTCCACGAGTGGGGCGCGTTCCGTGACCAGATCATCGGCACCGCCATCCTGCTCCTGCTGATCATGGCCGTCACGGACCTGCTGAACACACCGCCGGGCGCCAACCTGGCCCCGTTCATCGTCGGTCTGATCGTCGTGGCCATCGGCATGGCGTGGGGCACCAACGCGGGGTACGCGATCAACCCGGCACGTGACTTCGGGCCCAGACTGGCCAGCTTCTTCACGGGCTACGGCACCGCATGGCGAGATCAGTACGGGAACCTCTACTTCTGGGTGCCGATCGTCGGTCCCCTGATCGGCGGCCTGCTCGGCGCCGGCCTCTACAAGGCCTTCGTCGGTCGGTTCCTGCCGACGGCGGAGCCCGAGCCTCCCGGCCGAATTCCGGCCCCCGAGGAATGACACCCACAGCAGAGGCGGCAACCCATGGCTGACTTCGTGGGCGCGGTGGACCAAGGCACCACCAGCACCCGATTCATGATCTTCGACCACTCCGGCAACGAAGTGGCGAAGCACCAGCTGGAGCACGCCCAGATCCTTCCGCGCTCGGGGTGGGTCGAGCACGACCCGGTGGAGATCTGGGAGCGCACCAACTCGGTGATGCAGAACGCGCTGCGGCACGGCAACCTCTCCCCCGAGGATCTCGCCGCGATCGGCATCACCAACCAGCGGGAGACCACCGTGGTGTGGGACCCGCGCAACGGGCGCCCCTACTACAACGCCATCGTCTGGCAGGACACCCGCACCGACTCCATCGCGGCGGCCCTGGAACGCTCGGGCCAGGGCGACGTGATCCGCCGCAAGGCGGGGCTGCCGCCGGCGACCTACTTCTCCGGCGGCAAGATCCAGTGGATTCTGGAGAACGTCGACGGTGTCCGCGCGGCGGCGGAACAGGGTCACGCCGTCTTCGGCAACACGGACGCCTGGGTTCTGTGGAACCTGACCGGCGGCCCCGACGGCGGTATCCACGCCACCGACGTGACCAACGCCAGCCGCACCATGCTGATGGACCTGGAGACCCTCGACTGGGACGACGAGCTGCTGGGCTTCTTCGACATCCCCCGGCAGATGCTGCCCACCATCAATCCGTCCTCCCACCGCGAGGCGTTCGGCGTGACCCGCACCTCCCGGCCGCTGCGCGCCGCCATCCCCATCTGCGGGGTGCTCGGCGACCAGCAGGCTGCCACGGTGGGACAGGTCTGCTACGCGCCGGGCGAGGCCAAGAACACCTACGGCACGGGCAACTTCCTGGTCCTCAACACCGGTACGGAGCTGGTCCGTTCGCAGCACGGTCTGCTCACCACCGTGGCGTACCAGTTCGGCGACAGCCCGGCGGTCTACGCCCTGGAGGGCTCCATCGCCGTCACCGGGTCGGCGGTGCAGTGGCTGCGCGACCAGATGAAGATCATCAACGATGCGGCGGAGAGCGAGACGCTGGCGCGCACCGTCGAGGACAACGGCGGGATGTACTTCGTGCCCGCCTTCTCGGGCCTGTTCGCTCCGTACTGGCGTTCCGACGCCCGCGGCGCGATCGTCGGCCTGGCCCGCTACAACGACAACGGCCACCTGGCCCGGGCGACCCTGGAGTCCATCTGCTACCAGAGCCGCGACGTGGTCGAGGCCATGGAGCAGGACTCCGGAGTCCACCTCGACGTGCTCAAGGTCGACGGCGGCGTCACGGCCAACGACCTGTGCATGCAGATCCAGGCCGACGTCCTCGGCGTACCGGTCAGCCGCCCGGTCGTCGCCGAGACCACCGCGCTCGGCGCCGCCTATGCGGCGGGTCTGGCCACCGGCTTCTGGCGCGACACCGACGAACTGCGCACCCACTGGCAGGAGTCCAAGCGCTGGGAGCCCCAGTGGTCCGACGACCAGCGCACGGAAGGCTACGCGGGCTGGAAGAAGGCGGTGGAGCGCACGCTCGACTGGGCCAAGGTCGAGTAACCCGACATCGGCAAGCGCCGCCCATGAACGTCGGGCGGCGCTTGCCCACGTCGCGTGCGCCGCCCTGGACACCGCGACGGGCAAAGTGATCACGAAGCTGTCCGCGCAGCACCGGGCCGTGGACTTCCTCGACTTCCTTGACGAGATCGACCGCCAGGCCGAGCCCGGCCTGGCGGTCCACGTGATCTGCGACAACCTCTCCGCCCACAAGGCACCCGTGGTCACCGATCGCCCTCGCGAACGCCCTCCACCACCCACCAACTACGCTCACACCAGCCGCAAAACCCGTGTCCAGGATTCGGGGTCAAGGCCCGTCTGGACTTCCGAGACCGACTGACGGAAGGCTGGCGCTATGCGGAGACTGCTCTACGGCATGAACCTGTCCCTGGACGGCTATATCGCCGCGCCCGGCGACGACCTCAGCTGGAGCGGGCCGAGCGACGAGCTGTTCCAGTGGTGGCTCGACCAGGAGCGGGCGATCAGCCTGTTGCTGTATGGGCGCAAGCTGTGGGAGACCATGAGCGCCTACTGGCCGACCGGCGACCAGCAGCCGGGCGCCACCCCAGCGCAGATCGAGTTCGCGCGGAACTGGCGGGACACGCCGAAGGTGGTGTTCTCCTCGACGGTCGACAAGGTCGACTGGAACACTCGCCTGGTCACCGGCGACGCGGTCGCGGAGATCACTCGG
Source organism: Streptomyces sp. NPDC060002 (assembly GCF_042737245.1). NCBI lineage: Bacteria > Bacillati > Actinomycetota > Actinomycetes > Kitasatosporales > Streptomycetaceae > Streptomyces > Streptomyces sp. NPDC060002. The sequence goes on along the minus strand of NZ_JBHWUW010000072.1, from coordinate 19,181 downwards.
CTCAAGGCCGAGGACGGTGGGCCGATGAGGGTCGGTGGCGCAGCGCTCGCCGGGGCCGCGATGCGGGCCGGGCTGATCGACGAGTACACGATCGTCACCCATCCGGTCCTGGTGGGTAGCGGCACACCGTTCTTCACCGCGCTGGACAGCTGGGCGAACCTGAACCTGGTGGAGACACGGACGTTTCCCGGCGGCGTGGTCCTGACCAGGTACGAGACGCGGCGCTGAACGCGCTGGTCGAGCGGTGGGACATCGAGGACGACCAGCGACGGAACGGGTCACGTCCACAGACCGTCGGCGAGCAGTTAGCGGTCGAACGGTCTCGGCCGACGCCTTTTCGACCTTGCCCTGGCCGACGGCCATGAGGAAGTCTCACGTGCCCTGACCCATGCCTTCGGTGAGGCGACCTGCCCGGAGTGTCAGCAGCGCTTCTCCGTCGGCGCGCAGGTCGCCACAGCTTCCAGCTGAGGACCGCGCCGGGAGGCGGCGCCGTTGTCACTCAGTTGGACACTCGTGTCGAGTCCGGCGTAGTCGTAGTCCCAGGTCGGTCCGACATCTGTGGTGCGGCTGCCGCCATGAGCGCCCGACGAACCGCGCGTCGGCCATGTTCCACTTCCAAGCCGCTCTCCTCGATTGCCTTCCGAAGTGCGATCTCACCCACTTCCCTGGCCTGCTGAAGTCTCGCTCCTTCAGCGTTGACGTCCGAGCTCAGATGTCCGAACCTCAGCTTGGGAAGCTGCGTCTACTTGGGGTCGGTTCGGGAGTTGGTCTGGGCATGTCCGGCTCCGGAGATCGTCACGCTGGCCGACAGCAGTCTCTGCGCCAGCGCACGGCGGCGCCCCCGAGCTCGGAGCTCCGAGCTCCGGAGGGGTGAGTAACTCGAAGGGGTCTGCCCGCAGGAGCTTGCGGTACCGGGATACATTCAGTGGCGCGCTCGAGGAGAACCATCCGCTCCGCTTGTCCGTACTATCTCTCCATCAGAGCTCTGCACGGGCACCCGTCGCTGCGTGCCCGGCAAGGCAACATCCCGCCCAGAGGGCGGGCACGGCAGGTCCGTCAACTGCCGCCTCACACCGAGGGAAAGGTCGTGCGTTTCATGTCCGACAACACTTCCGCCACCGAACTCACCTCGCAGTACACCGCTCAGGTGACTGCCGACCTGGAACGCAACGCCAAGGAGCAGGAACGCGTCGGCGCGGAGATCGCTGCCCTGCAGGAGCAGTTGGCTTCCCTTCAGCGGAATCACACCGTGCTCGTCAGCATCCAGCAGGCCATCGACTCAGCGCCGACGCCCGACACGACGACCCGGCCGTCCGACAGCGTCCCGGTGCCTGCCCCGCGCAAGAAGGCCGCTACGTCCGGCACGAGCAAGCAGGCACAGACGAAGAAGGCCGCCGCCTCCAAGCCCGCCCGCCCGGCAGGGAAGACGTCCGACCCGAAGCCCGCGGACAAGGCCCAACCCGCGCAGACGGCGCAGACGGCGCAGACAACGCTCGTCGACCTGGTTCGCCGCCACCTCACCGAGCAGAGCGAACCCCGTTCGGCAGCGGAGATCGCCACCACTCTCGGCCAGGCCCACCCCGAACGCACCATCAAGACCACCGTGGTGCGCACCACTCTCGAAGGCCTCGTCGCCAAAACCCAGGCGCAGCGCTCCAAGCAAGGCTCATCCGTCTTCTACACCGCCGCCGACGCGTCCCCGTCCGCCACAGCCGTGCAGAGCGAGGAGCAGCCCGCCTCAGCCGGCGCATGACATCCGCCGAGGCGTATGAGGAATGAAGGGGCAAGCCGCGCGCGCTGCCCGCACGCGGCACCCTTACGAGAAGCTGCCGTCGAAGGACAAGCTGGACTGATCCCGACCGGTCCCGACCGGTCCCGACCGGTCCCGACTGGTCCCGGGCGGTGATCGATCCTCCCACGTCAGGGCCGCCCGGCCGACTCTCGACTGCACGGAGACCGGCCACGTGATGACGGATCTACGGCGTGCTGCGCGAGTGCGTGAGCTGTAGGCGTGGAGCCGGCGGCAGTGGCGTCGGCGCTGCCGTCTCCGGTGCGGCGCGGAACGCCTCGATCACGTAGGCGGCGAAGCGGCGGGAGGCCGTGACCCGGGCGGCACGAGGCGTGTTGTGGAGGCCTCGATGGGCCATGAGCATGAGAATCAGGTCGTCGACGACGAAGCCGGGGCGGAGCCGGCCGGTCTCCTGGGCACGGCGGGCCAGTTCGGCGACCGCGCGCAGAGTCCGCTCCTGGTCGGCGGCGAAGTCCATGGCCTCGGGAAAGGCCGTCATGAAGGCGTCGGCGAATCCCCGGCTGTGCGCGTGGAGTTCGCAGATCCGCTCGACCAGGCTCCTGAATCCGTGCCACGGGTCCGGGTCCGTGAGGGCGCCGTGGACGGCGGCCTGGCAGGCTCGCCGCTGTTCGGCGAAGGTCTCCGCGATCAGTGCCTGCTTGGTCGGGAAGTGCCGGTACAGCGTGGCGGGGCCGACGCCCGCATGCCGGGCGACCTCACGCATGGGCGCGCTCAGGCCCTCCTCGCCGAACACCGCTCGGGCGGCGTCCAGGATGCGGGCCCGGTTGTCGCGGGCGTCGGAGCGCACGGTCTGAGGCAATTGGCCGGTCATGGTTTCTCACTTTAGCCAAACGGACGGGGTCGTCCGTTACGGTCCGATGGCGGTGCTGCCCCTTCGTCCCGGCACTCGGCCGGTGACGCCTCGGCGTTCGGGGCCGACTCGACGCCCATGGCCGCAGCGACTGTGACCCGACCATGCGCCGACCCGAGGAGCAGAGATGAAAGCCGTCGTCATCAGGACGTTCGGAAACCCCGACGGTCTGGAGGTCGTCGACTTGCCCGTGCCCGTTCCAGCCCCGGGTCAGGTGCGGATCACCACGGAGGCGATCGGGGTGGGGGGCGTGGACGCCGTGATCCGCCGGGGAACGCTCGCCGCCTACGGCTTCCGCCAGGGCCATCTCCTCGGCAGCGAGGTCGCGGGAAGCGTCACCGCGGTGGGAGAGGGCGTGGACGCCTCGTGGATCGGGCGGCGAGTGTGGGCGTTCACCGGCCTGTCAGGTGGGTATGCCGAGCAGGCCGTCGCCTCGGTCGACGATGTCCTTCCGCTGCCCGACGGCCTGACCGGCGCCGACGCGGTGACCCTCGGCAGCTCCGGCGTGGTCGCCCACTTCGCCCTGGACCGGGCCCGTTTCACGCCCGGCGAGACGGTGCTGGTGCGGGGTGCGGCGGGCAGCATCGGGATCTCGGCGGTCCAGCTCGCGGCCGGCGGCGGCGCGGGAGCGGTGGCGGTCACAGCCTCATCGGCGGAGCGTGGCGCCCGCCTACGGGGCCTGGGCGCGACCCATGTTCTCGACCGTTCCGGCGAGGGCGGCCCGGACGCGCCGGCGGGCTTCGACGTGGTGATCGATGTCGTGGGGGGTCCTCAGCTTCCCCTGTTCCTGGACAAGTTGCATTCCAACGGGCGGTATGTGGCGGTCGGCGTGGTCGGTGGGCAGCCGCCGGCGGACTTCGGTATGCGCCTGATGAACGCCTTCCGCAGGTCCCTGTCGTTCGCCACCTTCAGCTCCGACACCGTGCCCGGCCCCGACAGACAGGCCGTGCGGTCGTCCCAGTTCGCCGATGCCGCGCACGGGGACCTGCGCACGGTCGTGCACGAGACGCTGCCGCTGGACCAGGCGGTGCTTGCCCACCGCGAAATGGACGCGGGCGCGGTGTTCGGCAGGGTTGTGCTGGTGCCCTGAGCCGGGCAGGGACGGCTTTCACGGCCCGGGGTGGCGGAGTGGGGCCCGGGGTGACGGAGTGGGACCCGGGGTGACGGAGTGGGACCCGGGGTGACGGAGTGGGACCCGGGGTGACGGAGTGGGACCCGGTCGGGTCGTGGGGTGACGCCCACCGCGGACTGTCGGCACCGCCGGTCGAAAACGGCTCGGTGGGCCTGCGGCGCTCAGCCCTTGCTCCACTTCTGGTTGTCAGCCCCGGTGCAGTCCCATATCTGGAGCCCGGTGCCATTGGCGGTCCTGGCGTCCGTGACGTCCACGCACTTGTCGGCCTGTCGGTTCACGAGGTCGTGGGCGTCGTTGAGCCGGAACTGCTGGGCGGGATCGCCGTTGCAGTCCGCGAGCTGGATCCGCGCGCCGTTGTCCGTCGACCCCGAGGCGACGTCCATGCACCTGCCCAGCGCCCGTACGGTGCCGTCCGACGCGAAGGTCCAGCTCATCCGGGCGGCCGCCGCGCAGCCGAGGATGTCCAGGGGCACGCCGGCCTTGGACTCTCCGCCGCTCACGTCGATGCACTTGCCTGAGGCGTGACTCCGGATCGACACCCCGGAGACGGCGGTGGATCCGCCGGTTCCGGTCGTTGCTCGGCCGGACGAGGACGTTCCGGTGGTCGACGACTTCGTCGTGTCCGCCGACTGCGACGAGGACGAATCCCCGTCACCGTCCTTCGTTGTGAAATCCCCGTCCGTTCCCCCGGCGCCCTTGTCGCCGCTTTTCCCCGTGGAGCCGACGCTCGTCAGGTGTGACGTGGAGTCCGACGAAGGGGACGCCGAGCCGAACGCACCCGGGGCGTCACCGGTTTTCTGGCCGCCGGGGGCGCTGTCCGCGGTGGTGCCGGAGGCGGAGCCTCGTCTGCCGCTGTCGTCGCTCGAGGCGTTGATCAGAAGGGGCACGGCGATCAGGATCACGCCCACGATGGCCGCTCCGGCCAGCACAGCCTTCTTGGAGCGGCCCGAAGCGGTCCGAGTGCCGGTGTCAGCGTCGGTGTCGGCGTCGGTGTCGGTGTCCGAAGCGGCCGCAGTGTGAGCGCCGAGAAAATCGTTCGCGGATACGAGGTCGGCGAGGTCGGGTTCGGGCCGGGCTCGAGAGCCGAGGGCGGTCCCGGGACCGTGGGCCGGCTCCGACGTGGCATCGGACCGCACCACCGGATCGACCTCGACGACCCGCACGGCGGCCATCCGTGCCTCGGTCATCGCACTGCGCCGGGGTATCCCGGCGCGTCCGGAGAACATGCTCCGCCTGGGCAGGGGCGAACGTGACCCGGCGGTTCGCGTCTCGGCTGAAGCGCCGGGCTCAGCGGAAGCGCCGGGCTCTGTGCCGGTCCCGGAATGTGGTGAGGCCTGCTCGTCCTGAGCGGCGTCGGCGACGTCGGCCGTACGGTCGCCGGGGTCTGCCGTCATGGCGTCCCTTCCGAGGATGGAGTCGATGGATTCGTGAGTGCGGTAGTACGGCGTCGGAGGCGGCCCGACGGACGACGGGCCGAGCCGAGCCGAGTCCAGTCGAGTCGAGTCGAGTCGAGTCGAGCAGGATTGCGCGGGATTGGGCATGGATGCCGCCCTCGTGCTCGTGCGGCCTGGGGGGCCATTCGCGGTGACGCGCTGCGCCTGACCCCCATCCACCGCCTGGCGGTTACCGTGGTCAGGCGCTGCGCCGCTGCCGTACCGATGCCGCGATTGCCTTGAACTCGTCCCACTGCACCCGAGGCCGTTGCAGGCCGCGCTGTTCCAGATATCGGCCGGTGGTGCGCTTCGTCCGGCGCAGGAGCCGTAGCGCGTCGGTCGGGCGTCCCGAACCCATCGGCTCCACCACCTTGGTGGGTGTCAGCAGCCAGCCGTCGCCGTTCGCCCGCAGCTCGCCGCGGACGAGTGCGTTGTCCATGTGGTTGAGGCGGTCGTCGTGCCGGTGCACCAGCAGGGACGCGGGGCCGGGCGTGGCTGCGCAGTCGGTCGGTACTTCCACCGCGAACCCGTCGTCGGTCGGAACCGGTCGGGTCCGGGCGAGAACGGGCGCCCCGAAGGGGTCGCGGGCGGCCAGGACCGCGCTCGGAAAGCGGGCCAGCCGGTCGGCTCCCGGCAGGGGGGTCCGCCCGCGCGGGCCGGGGGGCTCGGGCAGGGGAAGCGGCGGCAGTGGTGGCCGTTCGATCACTTGGTCGGGAGTCACGGTGATCAGCAGCCTCAGGTAGTACCAGTCCATCAGCCGCCGCATCGGCGCAGCCACGTACGAGCGGCTGTGCGGCTGTCGCTCGAAGAGCATCCGCCAGTAGTCCTCCGCGCCCTGAGGCCCCGTCATGACGTCGTCGGGGCAGTCGGCCCGTCCGGCGACGAAGATCTGCGGGGCGTGGTCGAGGCCGCTGCCCGTGGGATCGGAGAAGAGCAGGGCGACGCGTCCGTCCCGGCGTATGTTCAGGGCTTTCTGCGCGAATGCCAGGGACGTGGTCAGCAGGAGTGTCCCGTCCTCGCGGCGCCGCACCGCCGTGGGCCAGGCCAGCGGCGTGCCGTCCCGGCCGAGCGTGACGAACTCGCAGGTGCGGTAGGCGTCGAGGACGCCGGGAGGGGCGGAATCCAGTACGGTCACCGTCCTACTCCCCGCCCAGGGGGGCGCGCATGGCGCGGCAGGCGGTGGCGTACTGGCGCCGGCCGACGGACCTCCACAGCAGGCGGCCGATCAGCGGGGCCCTGCCGAGGAAGTAGGCGCGCTCCGGTGGCGTGGCCTCCTCGAGGATCGCGCCGAGGGCGAGCAGGAGCTTGTCCCTGGGAATCCGCTCCAGCCCGCGCCGTCCGACCACGTCCCATTCGGCGACCGTCAGGTGCTCGGCGATCAGCGGAAGAACCAACCGCTCCTCGTCGTCGAGGTGTTCGAGCAGCGCGGTGCGATGCTCGTCCAGGGCCAGCGCCAGTTCCTCTCCGGCGATGTGGTCGGCCCCTCCTTCCCATGCGGGTATCCACTCGGTGACGGCCGCCAGGCTCTTGTCGATTCGCTGGTGCTGCTCCTCCATGCGGACGACGAGTTCGTCGTCCGCGGCGCGCTCGCGCAGCAGCGGCCAGATGAGCTCGTCCTCGAGGGAATGGTGGCTGTGCAGACCTGCGAGGTATTCGCGCAGGTGTCCCGCGACCTTCGTCGCGCGTGCCGTCCCGCCGTCGGGCACGGCGCGCACCAGCCGGGGAAGAAGCGCCGACTCGCGGCGGAAGATCCGGTGGACCACGATCATCTCGTGGGTGTACGGACGCCCTGTTGTGGGAAGTTCGTCAATGGTGCTGTCGGGGGACACGCTTGCTGGCTCCAACGATCAGGTATCGGCAACAGCCTCCCAGGGTTCCGCCTCCTTCTTGGCGCCCTCTTGGCGCCTGCTTGGCGCGCCACCTGGGGCTGGTGAGCATCACGTTTATCGTCTGTTGACGGGCCGGACCAGCCACTCGGGTAGATTCGCGCGCCGTGCTACGCATTCGAGTCCTGGGTTCGCTGGGCGCCGATGTCGGGGGTAGACCGGTCGAACTGGGTGCTCCGCGGCAGCGGGCCGTCCTGTCGCTGCTGATCGCCGCCCGCGGCAGCGTCGTGCCGGTCGACCGGATGGCGGAGGAGCTGTGGCGGGGAGCGCCGCCGGCGAAGGCCACGGTGTCTCTGCACGCCTATGTGTCGAACCTGCGCCGATCGCTCGAGCCGGGGCGGCCCGCGCGTGCCCCGGCGACCGTGCTGGTCACCGCTCCCCCGGGGTACGCGCTGCGGCTGCCCCGGCACGCGGTGGACGCCTGGCGGTTCGAGGACCGGGTGAACCGGGCCCGTCGTGCCCCGGCCGAGGAGGCCCGAGGGCTGCTCGCCGAGGCGCTCGGGTGGTGGCAGGGGCCGGCCTTCGCGGAGCACGCGGACGAGGGGTGGGCGGCGTCGGAGGTGGCCCGCCTGACCGAGTTGCGTACGGAGGCCCGCGAACTCGCCGTCGCGGCCGAGCTCCGTACCGGGCGGGTGTCCGAGGCGGCTCTGGCGGCCGAACGCCTCGTCAGGGAAAGCCCGTTGCGGGAGGAGGGCTGGCGGCTGCTCGCCCTCGCCCACTGGGGCTGCGGCCGGCAGGCCGACGCGCTCTCCTCGCTGCGGCGGGCCGCGAGGGCGCTGCGTGAGGAACTCGGCTGCGATCCCGGCCCGGGGCTGGCGGAGCTGGAGCACGCCGTGCTCGCCCAGCGGCTCGACGTGCTGCGCGCGTCCGTGCCGGGGCCCTTTCGCGCCCTTCCTGCGCCCGTGCTGGCCCCCGCGCCGCCGGCCGTGACCGAGCCGGACCTCGCCGTCGCCGAACCGCCTCGGCCCGGGCGGGACCTGTTCGTCGGCAGGAGCGGTGAACTGCGCGCCGTGGACGCCGCCGCGCGGGCCGCTCGGCGGGGTGGCGGCGTGGTGCTGGTCACCGGCGAGGCGGGGGCGGGAAAGTCCGCCCTGCTCGGCCGGCTCGAGGACCGACTGCGGTCCGGCGGCTGGCGGGTGGTGATCGGGCACTGCCCGGAGTACGAGGGTGCGCCGCCCGCCTGGGCATGGGTGGAGGCGCTCGGCGCGCTCGCCCGCGATCTGGCGCCGGCGCGGCCCGACGAACTGGCGGCTCTGCTGCGCAAGCCGGAGAGTGCGGCCGCCACGAGCCCGGACGAGGCGACCGCGGGACGCTTCCGGATGCACCGCGCGCTCGCCGCCTGGCTGCGGGCCGCGGCCGCCGAGTCGCCGCTGGCCGTCGTCCTTGAGGATCTGCACCGTGCCGACAGTGAGACGCTCGCCCTGCTCGAAGCGGCGGCCGCGGTCACCGACGTGCCCCTGCTCACCGTGGCCAGCTACCGTCCGGCCGAGGTCGGTGAGCACCTGGTCAAGACGCTCGCCCACCTTGCCCCCGGCGCCCCGCACCGGATCGCGCTCCGCGGCCTGTCGCCGCGGGACGTCGCCACCATGGTCGACACCGTCTGCGGCGAGTCCGTGGACGCGGCGACGGTGACGGCGCTCGCCGAACGTACCGGCGGCAATCCGTTCTACGTCCTGGAGAGCGCCCGTCTGCTGGCGAGCGAGGGCGCCCTGGTCGCGGTCTCCGAAGTCCCCCAGGGCGTCCGCGACGTCCTGCGCAGACGCCTGGCCCTGCTGCCCGCCGCGGCCCGGTCCGCTGTGCAACTGACCGCCGCCGTAGGCCTGGAGGCCGATGTGGCCCTCCTGCTCGACGCGACCGACGCGACCGAGGACGAGATGCTGGAGGGGCTCGACGCCGCTCTGGCCGCGGATCTGCTGACCGCGCCCGGACCCGGCCGTGTCCGGTTCGTGCACACCCTGGTCCGCGACACCGTGTACACCGACCTGTCCGGCGTACGGCGTTCACGCCTGCACGCGCGCATCGCCCGGGTACTGCGCCGCCATCGCCCCGACGACTTCGCCGCCCTGGCACACCACTTCACGCATGCGGGCAGCCCGGCGGACGCGCCCCTGGCCGTCCGCTACGCGCTGCGGGCGGCCGAGGTCGCCGAGCGGCGCTACGCCCACGACATCGCCGTGGGGCTGATCCAGCAGGCGATCGAGGTGCACAGCACCGCCTCGGGTGGCCTGGACGCGCAACCCGACCGTGCCGTCGCCCTGTTGGTGCGGCTGCTAGGCGCCCAGGTCCGGGGAGGCTCGACGGACGCGGCCCGGCGTACCCGGCAGCGGGCGGTGGAACTGGCCGAGCAGGCCGACCGGGGCGACCTGGTCGCGGCGGTCTTCGGGGCCTGGATCGAACCCTCCCCGTGGCACAGCAGGCTGGGAGGCTCGTACGATCCCGCGCTGCTGGCCCGTCTCGAGGAGCTGGCGTCCGATCCGGGCCTGGACGATCCCGCCCGCGCGGGTGTGCTGCAGGCCCTCGTCGACGCGGTGGCGGCCGAGGACCCGCCCCGGGCTCTGGAGGCGGCGCGCACGCAGCTGCGGCTCGCCCGCGCGAACGGCGAACCGCGGCTGCTGGCGGCCGCGTTGATGACATCGGCCAAGCTGCTTCCGCACGAGGCACGGCACGACGCACGGACTCCCCTGGTCGCCGAGCTGCGCGAGCTCGCCCGCACGCACGATCTGCCCGCCTACCGCTGGGTCTGCCAGAACCTCGACGCCATGACCGCCGCCACCCTCAACGATCCGGCCGCGGTGCGCCGGCACAACGCGCGGGGCCTGGTGCTCGCGCACCGCTACCGGATGGTGTGGGCGCAGGGCATCAACGCCGCGACCTCGGCCATGCTGGCGAGTGTCGCGGGCCGTTTCGAGGAGGCGGAGTCCTCGTACGCCGAGGCCGACGTCCTGTTGCAGCGTGTCGGGGCACACCATGCCCAGGGCCTGCGCACGCTGGGACTGACCACCATCCGGCTCGCCCAGGGCCGGACGGCCGAGATCGAGCCGGTGATGCGCGGCGTGTACGACACCGTCGGCGCCCCCGTCGGGGTGGCGCTCGCTCTCGTCCTGGCCCGCCTCGGCAGGCTCGACGAGGCGCACGCCGTGAGCTTCCCCGCGGCACCCGTCACCGACCACCTCTACGGCGTGGAACTCGACTTCCGCTCCCAGCTCGCCGTCCTCCACCACGACCAGGCCGCCGCCTCCGCACTGATCGAGCACCTGCTGCCCCTGCGGTGCCAACTGGCCGGCGCGGCCGGCGCGGTCTACGCGACCCGTCCGCTCGCCCACGCCCTCGCCGACCTGTACCGGCTCCGCGACGAGGAGCAGGCCGCGGCCGAGAACTACGCCCTGGCCGAACGCACCGCCCTCGCGTGGGGCTCACCCCATCTCGCCGAAAGTGCCCGCCAGGCCGCCGCGGAGTTGTCCGCGACGCGGGAACGCCGTCGGACCTTCGCGACGTAGGCCGCTCCCGGCCGTGGCGCGCCGGCCGCGGAGGCACGGCACCGGACCGGAAACGGCGATGCATCCGGATCCGCCGGCCTTGCGGAGGTGGATCCGGGCTCACGCTGTCAGGCGATGCCCGCCAGCCGCAGCAGCAACGCCTTGACCTCCGTGGCGGCGAGAGGGCCGGCGACCTCACCGGGGCGTGAGCACAGCAGGACAGGCCCCTCCTCGGCGCGCTGCGGAAGCCTGCCGTGACTCCCCCGCACCGGGGAGGGATCCAGCGGGACCACCGCCATCCGGTACCGCAGGCCCAGCTTCTTGCGGGCCAGCGCACCCGCCGCCTTGACCTTCACGTACGGGTCCAGGGGATCCATGAACAGCTCGGCCGGGTCGTATCCGGGCTTGCGGTGGATCTCCACCAGCTGCGCGAAGTCGGGCGCGCGGGCGTCGTCGAGCCAGTAGTAGTACGTGAACCAGGCATCGGGCTCCGCCACGGCGACGAGTTCGCCGGAGCGCGGGTGGTCGAGGCCGTGCCTCTTCTTCCCCTCGTCGTCGAGGAGCAGCTCGATGCCGGGCAGTTCCTCCAGCACCTCGCGCACGCCGGGCAGGTCCTCGGGACGGCGTACGTAGACGTGGGCGAGCTGGTGGTCGGCGACCGCGAAGGCACGGGACGCCATCGGGTCGAGGTACTCCATGCCGTCCTGGGTGTGCACCTCGAGCAGGTCCGCGCGGCGCAGGGCGCGGTTGATGTCGACGGGCCTGCTCACCTCGCCGATGCCGTACTCGGACAGCACCACGACCGTACGGCCCTCCGCCGCCGCTTCCTCCAGCAGCGGGGCCAGTTCGGTGTCGAGGTCGGCGGCGGCCTTCAGTGAGCGCGGATCGCGGGGGCCGAAGCGCTGGAGGTCGTAGTCCAGGTGGGGTACGTAGCACAGGGTCAGGTCGGGATGGCGGGTGCGGTTCAGGTGGCGGGCCGCGTCGATGATCCAGCGGCTGGAGACCAGGTCCGCGCCCGGTCCCCAGAAGTGGAAGAGGGGGAAGGTGCCGAGTTCCTCGGTGAGTTCGTCGTGCAGGGCCGCGGGGCGGGTGTAGCAGTCGGGTTCCTTGCGGCCGTCGGAGTAGTAGATCGGACGGGGGGTGACGGTGTAGTCGGTGTCCGCGCCCATGGCGTACCACCAGCAGACGTTGGCCACCGTGTACCCGGGATACGCCCGACGGGCGGCGTCCCACAGCTTGTCACCGGCCACGAGACCGTTGTGCTGCCGCCACAGCAGTACGTCGCCGAGCTCACGGAAATACCAGCCGTTGCCCACGATGCCGTGCTCCGCCGGGAGCGTGCCGGTCAGGAACGTGGACTGCGCCGCACAGGTGACGGCCGGCAGGACCGTGCCCAGCTCGGCCTGCGAACCGCGGCCGGCCAGCGCCTTGAGACGGGGCATGTGCTCCAGGAGCGCGGGGGTCAGGCCCACCACGTCCAGGACGAGCAGGGGCGTGGGGCGGGTGGTCACTTCTGCTCCTTGAGTCCGAGGTCGGCCAGCAGGTCGGCCGCGAGACGGAGTTCGGCGGCGATGCCGTCGGCGAGGGCGGCGTCGGTGGCGGGGCGGGAGCGGACGGGCAGGGCCTGCCAGGTGTACGTCTCGACCTCGAGGTGGCGGGTGCGCGGGTGCGGGCCGCCGACCAGGACGCTCAGGGTGTCGCGCAGCACGTCCAGGGTGGACGTCAGCGGTGGGGCGGGGGGTGCGTGCAGGGGGACGTGGAAGTGGGCGCGCCAGGGCACGGTGTCCGGCAGCGCGCCCCCGGTCAGGGCCTGGCCCAGGTCGTCGGTGCCGTGCAGGGTCCCGTCGACGCGGGCCCGGGTCTGGTGCAGGAAGCGCGGTTCGTCGAAGGCGGCGAGCGCCGCGCGCACGGCCGGGTCACGGGGGTCGCCGGCGTGCAGGGCCGCGGACAACTGGGCCTTGAACACCGTGATGCCGGCCCTGCCCAGAGCGGCCAGCGCGCCGACGGGCTCCTCGAAGCCGGTGGCGAGGTGGCAGGTGTCCAGGCACAGGCCGATGCGGTGGGCGGGCAGGGCCGCGAGCGGGGCGAGCGCGTCGGCGGTGGACTCCACCACGCAGCCCGGTTCCGGTTCCAGGGCGATGCGGATCTGGCGCCCGGTGGCTTCGTACAGGTCGTCCAGGCGGCGGGCGAGTTCGTTCAGCGCGCCGTGAGCGCGGTGTGCGGCGCTTTCGTCGTAGCCGGTGCGCCAGGCCAGCGGAAGGGTGGAGATGGTGCCCTCGGTGACGTCGTCGGGCAGCAGGGCGGCCAGCAGCCGGGCGAGGTCGGTGGTGTACTCGAGCCGCTCCGGGTCGCTCCAGTCGGGCCGGTAGACCCGGTACTTGACTTCTTCGGCGCCGAAGCCCTCGTAGGGGAAGCCGTTGAGGGTGACCACTTCCAGGCCGCGTCGGTCGAGTTCGGTGCGCAGCCTGCCCGGTGCGCTCGCGTCCGCGGTGAGGGCGTCCACCGCGTCGCGGGCCAACCACAGTCCTATGCCCAGGCGTTCGACGCCCAGACGGCGGCGGACGGGTTCACAGTGGGCGCCGAGCTGGGCGATGACCCCGTCGAGGGTTTCGGCGGGGTGGACGTTGGTGCAGTACGCGAGGCGGACGGTCGAGCCGTCGGGGTGGCTGAAGCGCACGGGTCACTCTCCGCCGCGCAGCAGGGAGTTGCCCTCGTGCAGTGCCGCGGGTGTGGCGGGCTCGAGGACGAGGCGGCCGCTGAGCCCGTAGAACGCCACGGGGTTGCGCCACAGCACCTGGTCCACGTCGTCCTCGCCGAAGCCCGCGGCGAGCATCGCGTCGCCGACCCGACGGGTCTTCAGCGGGTCGCTGTTGCCCCAGTCCGCGGCGGAGTTGACCAGCACCTGGTCGAGTCCGTACTCCTTCAGGACGGCGACCATGCGGTGCTCGTCCATCTTGGTGTCGGGGTAGACGGAGAAACCCAGCCAGCAGCCGGCGGCCTTCGCCTCCTTCACGGTCGTCTCGTTGAGGTGGTCGAGCAGGACCCGCTCGACGGGCAGCTCGGATTCGGCCACGACGTCCAGCGTGCGACGCAGCCCGGCGAGCTTGTCACGGTGCGGGGTGTGCACCAGGGCCGGCAGGGCGTGGTCGGCGGCCAGTTGGAGCTGGGCGGCCAGGGCGGTGTCCTCGGCCGGCGTCATCGAGTCGTAGCCGATCTCGCCGACCGCGACGACACCGTCCTTGAGGAGGTAGCGCGGCAACTCCTCGAGTACGGGCAGGCAGCGCGGGTCGTTGGCCTCCTTGGGGTTCAGGGCGATGGTGCAGTGGTGGGCGATGCCGTACTGGGCGGCGCGGAAGGGTTCGAAGCCCAGCAGCGCGTCGAAGTAGTCCAGGAAGCTCTCCGGTGAGGTGCGCGGCTGGCCGAGCCAGAAGGAGGGTTCGACCACGGCGCGCACCCCGGCCGCGTACATCGCCCGGTAGTCGTCAGTGGTGCGCGAGGTCATGTGGATGTGCGGATCGAAGATGCGCATCAGGCTTCCTTGGCGGCGAGGTCGAGGGCGAGAGCGAGGACGTGGTGCAGGTCGTCGGGGACGGGCCGGGCCGCGGCGGTGCGCTCCGCGGCGAAGTCGACCAGCATGCGGGCGAGTTCGCCGTCACCGCGGGCGCGGTCGGCGAGCCCGGCGACCGCGGCCAGCGGTACCTGGGTGAACAGGCATTTCAGGACGGCGTGCCGCCAGGCGTGGGCGGGCAGGTGCGCGGCGGCATAGGGGCCGACGGCCGCCGCCACGAGCCGGGTGTCGTTGGCGCGCAGCGCGTCCTCGACCAGCGCCACGCCCTGGCCGGGTGTGAGGGGCAGGTGGGGCAGGGCGAGCAGCACGGCGCGGCGTTCGGCGCCGCTGCCGTGGTCGTAGAGGCGGGCCACGGCGGCCGCGTCGGGACGGGCGGTGCGCAGCAGCAGCACCCGGGCCGCCTCCGCCGCCTCCGGGCCGGCACACACCCGGCCGGCCGCGGCGAACCGCAGCTCCCACGCGGGCATGCCCCGGCGGGCCGTGTCGTCCCGGGCGGGAGGCACGGCGTTCCCTGCGAGGGGCTCGGCCGCCTGGGCTTCGGGGGGCGCGGTATCCCTCGCGGGAGGCACGGCCGTGTCCTGGCCGGGGGGCGCGATATCCCTCGCGGGAGGCACGGCCATGTCCTGGCCGGGGGGCACGGTATCCCTCGCGGGAGGCACGGCCATGTCCTGGCCGGGGGGCGCTGCGGCGCGTGCGTCGGCGAGTGCGGCATCGAGCCAGGCGGTGGCCTCGGAGCCGAGACGGGCGGACAGTTCCTCTCGGGTGACCGACATGCGGGTTCCTTACGCGGACGGCGGCGGGGAGACGGTGGCGGGCGCGGCCGAGGCCGGACCGGGGGCAGCACCCGCGCCCACGGTCGGACGCGCGGCGGGCGTCGGCGCGGCGGACGGCTGCGCGGCGGACGAGCCGGGCGGGGCTGCGGACGAGCCGGGCGCGGCAGCGGACGTGTCGGGCGCGGCAGCGGACGAGCCGGGCGCGGCAGCGGACGAGCCGGGCGCGGCAGCGGACGTGTCGGGCGCGGCAGCGGACGAGCCGGGCGCGGCAGCGGACGAGCCGGGCGCGGCAGCGGACGAGCCGGGCGCGGCAGCGGACGAGCCGGGCGCGGCAGCGGACGTGTCCGGCGGGGCAGCGGGCGAGCCGGGCGGTGCGTCGATGGTCCGGCCGACAGCACGGGGCTGGGCAGGAGTTGGGCCGACGGCGCCGAGTGCCGGGGCGGCGCCGACGGCAGGGGGCGCGGCGGGCGTCGGTCCGGTGGAGGTCGGGACGGCGGCAGGGGCTCTGGTCGTGAGGGCGGTGAGCTGTGCACGGAGGAACGCCATGGAGGAGCGGGCGAGTTCGGGGCCGGCGTGGGAGTGGCGGGGCAGTTCGACCACGGTCAGCCCCTGGTATCCGGTGGCCTCCAGCGCGGCGAGGACGGGCGGGAAGTCGATCTCGCCGTCGCCGAAGGGCAGGTGTTCGTGGACGCCGCGGCGCATGTCCTCGATCTGCACGTGCCGCAGCCAGGGCCCCGCGGCGGTGACACAGTCCGCCGGCGCCTGTGGCTCCAGGCACTGGCAGTGGCCGATGTCGAGCGTGAGACCGAGCAGCGGATGGTCGCCCAGCTGCCCGCGCAGCCGGTGGAAACCGGCGAGTGTCTCCAGGAGGTGACCGGGCTCCGGCTCGATGGCCAGCGGAACTCCCGCCCGCGCCGCGGCGTCCAGGACCGGGGTCAGAGAAGCGCCGAGCAGATCCCAGGCGGCGTCCTCACCCGTGCCCGCGGGACGGACACCGCTGAAGCAGTGCACCGCGTGAGCGCCGAGGTCCGCGGCCACCTGCACGGCGGTGACCAGCAGCGCGGTCCGCGCCGCCCGGCCCTCGGGCTCCGCGTCCAGCAGGGTGGGACCATGCTTGCGACGCGGGTCGAGGACATAGCGGGCGCCGGTCTCCACGGTGACGGACAGGCCGAGCGCACCGAGCCGGTCGGCGACCCGCGCGACGCGCCCGGCCAGGCCGGGTCCCACCGGGTCGAGGTGCATGTGGTCCAACGTCAGCCCGACGCCGTCGTAGCCGAGTTCGGCCAGTACGCCCAGGGCGTCATCGAGCCGCAGATCGCTCAGGCCGTTCGTGCCGTAGCCCAGACGGACACTCATGTGGGGCTCACCCTCCCCGCGAGCCGGCGCGCCGCAGGCACAAGCGCGGCCAGCAGTGCGGCGGTTACAGGCGCCCCGGAGCGCGCCGCGAGGGCCGCCTGGAGTGGGATCAAGGCACGGATACCGCCGCCCACGGCCCGCTGGGTCAGCGGCGGCGACGGGTTGAGCACGGCGTGCACCAACGGCCGTCCAGCCGTGACCACATAGCCACCGGCCAGCACAGCCCGGCCAAGCCCGCCCGGCACGCCGAGTGCATCGGGCGCACCGGGCACGCCGGGTGCGGCGGCCCGCCCGCTCCGGCGCCACAGAGCGGCCGGGCCGGCGTGCCCACCGGTGCCGACCAGGGCGCCGAGGACGGCCGTCACACCGAGCGCGGCGAGCGGCCCGCCCCGCGCACCGCCCCGCGTCTCGGCACGCGAGACGGTGGTGAGCGCATAGGTGTGGGCACCGAGCACGGCAGCGGGCAACAGCGCCCGCCGCACCGCTCCGGCGGCACCACCCGCCGGGTCGGTCACCGCGGTCTCTGCCTGAGCACCTACGGACAGACCGGCCAGGGCGCCTGCCAGACCGCCTGCCAGAGGCCGCTCGGCTGCCGGAGGCTGCCCCGCTGACAGGCGCTGCCCGGCTTTGCCCGGGCCGGCTTTGCTCGGGCCGGCTTTGCTCGGGCCGGCTTTGCTCGGGCCCGCGGTGGCCACCGCGCCCAGGAGCAGGTCCAGGCCACGGGCCGCGGCCATCGCCGCCGGGCCCGCCGCGGTGTGCTTCAGCCGCAGGTCGTAGGCCCACACGATGCCCGCGAGAGCGGTGGTGCAGAGTGCCGCGGGCCGGCCCGCGGCGAAACCCAGCCCCAGGCCCGCGCCCGTGAGTACGGCGGCCGCCGCCAGCGCCTGCCCGGGAGCGATACGGCCCGAGGGAACGGGTCGGTGAGGACGCTCGGCGGCGTCCTCGTCGCGGTCGGCCCAGTCGTTGAGCGCCATTCCCGCCTCGTACAGGCACAGCGAAGCGCCGGCCGCCAGAGCGGTGGCGGCACCCGGACGCCGGCCGCTCGCCGCAGCCCCCGCCAGTACGTCCCCCGGAACGGTGAACAGCGCCGAGACCCGCAGCAGTTCGGCCCAGTCGCGCAGCTCGCTCACCGGCCGCCCGCCAGCCGCGCGGCGAAGGCGACCAGGGCGTCGTACTGCTCGGCCAGCGCCGCAGAGCCGCCGTCGGGATCCTTGAAATAGAAACCCAGCTCCGCAAGGCCGCCGGCGATCCCCGCCTCGTGCGCGCGGGCCGCCAGCCGGGCCAGATCGAGTACGAGCGGTGCGGCCAACGCCGAGTCACAGCCCTGCCAGATCGTCTGGAGCACCATCCGCGAGCCGAGGAACCCCTCGAACGCCACATGGTCCCAGGCCGTCTTCCACTCCCCCAGTGCGGGCACCTCGTCGATGTGCACCTCGCCCTCGGGCAGCGCACCCAGGTTGTCCTCGAGGACCCGGTTCTTGCCCGCGTTCTTCGCGGCGGCCGCCGCCGGATCGGCCAGAGCCGCCCCGTCGCCCCCGCCCAGCAGATTCGTCCCGGACCAGGCCCGCACAGCCAGAGCACGCTGACGGAACATCGGCGCCAGCACCGCCCGCAACAGGGTCTGCCCTGTCTTGCCGTCCCGGCCCGCCCACGGCACGTCCGCCCGCGCGCGCGACTCCTCCAGCGCCGGATGCCCCACCCCCGCCGAGGGAGTGAAGTTCACATACGCACAACCCGCCCGCAACGCCGCCGCGGCATACAGCGAACTCGCCGGCAGCCGCCCGCCCTCAACCGCGACCGGCTCGGTGGAAGCGACATTGACCACCACCGTCCGCGCCAGCCCACCGCGCCGGGTGAAACCCCCGATGTCCGCGGCGAACGCCGCTATCAGCTCTTCGTCACTGCGGCCGTCACCCGCCACCGGCCCTCCCGGCCGGATCTCCCCGTCAGCCACGGCGAGTTCACGGCGCACCGCCCGCACCAGCCCGTACGGCAGAACGCCCTGCTCCGCCAGCACCTCGGCACGCTTGACCAACGGCCAGTCCACCGTGTCATGCCCACCGAACACCAAGGACGACAACTCGGGCAGTCCCGCCGCGGCGAACTCCTCGGTCTCCGTGACCAACCCCGTCGCCGGATACAACCCCGCCACCAGCCCGGCACAGCCCGCGACCACCGTCGTGGCAACCGACCCACGCGCCCCGACCAACCAGACGCCCGTACCCCCCACCCCACCGCCGGCAGCGGCGGCACCAGCAGCGGGCGACTCGGCGAACTCAGACACGACAACCTCCCGAAACTACGTCAGCGATGACAAACGAAAACCACCCGAAACACAGGCACACAGGCACACAGCGTTCTCGGCGCACCGCCAGGCAAAGGGAACGACGGGGAGCCGAGGAATCAGGCCGCGAGCAGCTGAGACGGTCGGCAGGACTGTGCCGGCAGGCGATCAGGGAAGCCGCACCTGCTCGACCAGAGACAACCTGCACCTCCTGACAGGCATTCGGAAGCGGAATCATTTCCGGCGGCAACATCACAGACGGACTCCACCCCGCCCTCCGCACCGGAATACGCGGCGATTTCCCGGCATGCTAGTCCGCGCGCCTTACGGAATGCAGGATTCAGCCCGCTCACCACAGGCCTTCGTGGACGATTCCTCCAGGAGATTTCAAGTCCGCCCGGCAGTGCGACCGCCGGGCAGGCGACGCCTGAACCCGTGGCGACCGGACGCGGCGGCAGGCCGGAAGGGCGAGCGGTTTACCGCCTCGGACAACATCGTTCCGGTTCCGTTTTCCGGGTGGTTCTCGAATACCGCTGGAGAACCACTCGGCACCGCCTCGCACCCCCCTGCACAAAACCTTCAGACCCCCTCGCGGCCAACCCGCGAAAACCCC
>NZ_JBHWUW010000071.1:0-38264 GCF_042737245.1 Streptomyces sp. NPDC060002 | reverse complement strand
GCCGATGGTACTGCAGGGGGGACCCTGTGGGAGAGTAGGACACCGCCGAACAATCTTTGGAAGGACCCCTGGTCCCAGCGTTCAGCTGGGACCAGGGGTCCTTTTTGTTTTTCTGTAGCGCGCCGGGTACCCGGGTGCGCGAGAATGTTTGCGGTACCGAAGACAGGAGTCACCGATGTCCACCAACTCTCCCGACGATCGACCGGAGCGCGACCAGCGGCGACGGGACAGTAGTGGGGACCGTGACAACCGCGGCGGCAACGGCGGGGAGCGTGGCGGTTTCCGTCGCGACAACGACCGTGCCGGTTCTGGCCGACGCGATGACCGTCCCGACGACCGTGGCCGTAGTGATCGTGGTGAGCGCGGAGGTTTCCGTGGTCCCCGAGACGACCGTCGTGACGACAACCGTGGTTCTCGTCCGGCGTTCCAGCGTGACGACCGCGGTGACCGTGGGCCGCGCCGGGACGACCGGGGCGAGCGCCCGCCCTTCCGCCGCGACGACCGGGGCAGTGAGCGCCCCGCGTTCCGTCGCGATGACCGTCGTGACGACCGGGGTGGCGGCGAGCGTCCGCCGTTCCGTCGTGACGACCGGGGCAGTGAGCGCCCGGCCTTCCGCCGCGATGACCGCCGCGACGACCGGGGTGGCGGCGAGCGTCCCCCGTTCCGTCGTGACGACAGTCGTGGTGGGGGCGGGGATCGTGACCGTGGTGGCTTCGGCCGCCGGGACGATCGTCGTGATGACCGTCGTGACGACAACCGTGGTTCTCGTCCGGCGTTCCAGCGTGACGACCGCGGTGACCGTGGGCCGCGCCGGGACGACCGGGGCGAGCGTCCGCCCTTCCGCCGCGACGACCGGGGCAGTGAGCGCCCCGCGTTCCGCCGCGACGACCGCCGCGATGACCGTCGTGACGACCGGGGTGGCGGCGAGCGTCCGCCGTTCCGTCGTGACGACCGGGGCAGTGAGCGCCCGGCCTTCCGTCGTGACGACCGTCGCGATGACCGTCGTGACGACCGGGGTGGCGGCGAGCGTCCGCCGTTCCGTCGTGACGACCGGGGCAGTGAGCGCCCGGCCTTCCGCCGCGACGACCGCCGCGATGACCGTCGTGACGACCGGGGCGGCGAGCGTGGTGGCTTCCGCGGTCCTCGGGACGACCGTGGCCCCCGTAGGGACGACCGTGGTGGACGGCCCGGTGGGTCCGGTGGATTCCGGGGCCGTGACGGGCGCGATGACCGTCGGGACGACCGGCATGGTGGCGGGCCTCGTTTCCGCGACGAGCGGGACCGGGACCGGGAGCCGATCAAGCGGCTGCCGATTCCGGAGGACGTCACCGGTGACGAGATCGACAAGGACGTACGGCAGGAGCTTCTGAGCCTGCCCAAGACGCTCGCCGAGGATGTCGCCAAGAACCTGGTGATGGTCGCCCGGCTGATCGATGAGGACCCCGAGGGTGCCTACGGGTACTCCAAGGTGGCCCTGCGGCTCGCTTCGCGTGTCGCCGCCGTACGGGAGGCGGCCGGGTTCGCCGCGTACGCCACCCAGAAGTACAGCGAGGCGCTCGCCGAGTTCCGTGCGGCGCGGCGGATGTCCGGTGGTGTCGAGCTGTGGCCCGTCATGGCCGACTGCGAGCGTGGGCTCGGGCGGCCGGAGAAGGCGCTCGACATGGCCGGCGCTCCCGAGGCCAACAAGCTCGACAAGGCCGGCCAGGTGGAGATGCGGCTCGTCGCGGCGGGCGCCCGGCGTGACATGGGGCAACTGGACGCGGCCATCGTGACGTTGCAGAGTCCCGAGCTGGCTGCCGGCTCCGTCCAGCCGTGGACCGCGCGGCTGAGGTACGCGTACGCCGACGCGCTGCTGGCCGCCGGGCGTGAGGGCGAGGCGCGGGAGTGGTTCGCGAAGGCCATCGAGGCCGACCGGGACGGCAGCACGGACGCCTCCGACCGGCTCGCCGAGCTGGACGGGGTGGACTTCGTCGACGCCCTGGACGAGACCGAGACCGAGACCGAGACCGAGAACGAGAACGGGGCCGAGTCCGAGACCGAGTCCGACGGGGACGTCGTCGAGGAGGCGACGGACGCGGAAGAGGCCGAGGACCCGGCCGAGGGCAAGGCCGGCAGTGACGAGGCCGGGCACGGTGTGGTCGACCGTGACGAGGACTGACGTAGGCCGGTAGCAGCGGCAAGGGGCGGGACCCGGTATCGACCGGGTCCCGCCCCTTCGTGCGTTCAGAGGTCGAGTGCGCGCAGGACCAGGCCCGATGCGGGCTTCGGGCCGAAGGACGTCGACTTGCGGGGCATCGTGACGCCCTGCCGGGCGAGCTCGCGGACGACCTCTTCGCGGACGGGGTGCAGGAGGACCGCCGTACCGCCGTCGCGTTCCGCCTTGCGTACGGTCGCGGCCGTGTCGTGGATGTAGGCGATGCGGGAGGGGTCGTCCTGCGGGATGTGCCAGATGTGATCGAGGAGCGTGGCGTGCAGGACCGTGGCGTCCAGGGTGCGCCAGGCCTCGGGGAAGTCGGCGGGGATCGTGCGGTCGAGCAGCGCCGGGTCCGGTCGGTCGGCGAGATGGAAGGCGCCGTCGCCCGCGAGCAGGAACCCGTTGCCCGCGCAGGCCGCGTCCGCGAGGGCGTCGAGGGCCTCCGTGAGGGGGACGTCCAGGCGCTGGACGCGGAACCGGCCGTCGAGCGCGGCCACGGCGTCGGCCACCGGAAGGCCGTGCAGGAGGCGGTGGATGGCGCGGACGCGCAGGGGGTAGCGGGCGGTGTCGACCAGAAGGACGAGACCGTGGTCCCAGGGGCTGGGGGACGGGTGCTCCGCGCGTAGCCGCAGGTAGGTCGCCCAGCGGTGGTGGCCGTCGGCGATGAGGGCCTGGTGGTGGGCGAGGTCCGCGAGGACCCGGGCCGTCTCGGTGGGGTCGGTGATCGCCCAGAGGCGGTGGCTGTAGCCGTCCTCGGTGGTGGTGGAGAGCAGCGGGGGACGCTCCGCCGCCCGGTCCACGATCTCGGCCGCCGTGCCGTTGCCGCGGTAGGTGAGGAGGAGGGGTTCCAGGTTCGCGTGCGTGGCGCGCATCAGGGCCGCGCGGTCCGCGACGATGTGCGGCATGACGTCCTCGTGGGGAAGGACGATGCCTTCCGACGGCTCCGAGACGCGCAGGGTGCCGATCAGGCCGCGCTGGAGCATGCCGTCCGCGTGCCGCTGCTCGTAGACGTACAGGGCGGGCTCGGGGTCGGCGGTCAGGACGCCCTCGGACAGCCAGCCGCGCAGGGTGTCGGCGGCCTGTTCGTTGCGGGCGGCGGGAGTGGTGGCCTGGGGCAGGATCAGGCGGACGATGTTGTACGGGTCCGCGTCCTGGAGGTGGTGCAGGCCGTCGGGGCGGACCACGACGTCGTACGGCGGGGAGGTGACGGCGGCGAGACTGCCGACCCGGTCGGGGTCGTAGCGCAGGCCTCGGAACGGGGTGAGTTCCAGGCCTCGGGGCGCCGTTGCTTCCGAGTGACCCGCTGAGTTCATCCCGGCATCGTACGTGTGTCGGTGGCATGCGGGATGATCGGGGGAAAGCGGAACGAACGAGGAGCGATGTGGAATGAGCCGGAGCGTCAGGACGAGGCCCGAGGGCAGTGGGCAGGCCCTGAGCGAGGCGTACGACACGGCGCTGCTCGACCTGGACGGGGTGGTGTACGCGGGGGGCAACGCGATCGCGTACGCCGTCGAGTCGCTGGCCACCGCGCGGGCGGGCGGGATGCATCTCGCGTACGTCACCAACAACGCGCTGCGGACGCCGGACGCGGTGGCCGGGCATCTGACGGAGCTGGGGATACCGACGGACGCCGACGACGTCATCACCTCGGCGCAGGCGGTCGCGCGGTTGATCAGTGAGCAGGTGCCGACGGGCTCGCGGGTGCTGGTGATCGGCGGGGAGGGGCTGCGGGTCGCGCTGCGCGAGCGCGGGCTCGAGCCGGTGGAGTCGGCGGACGACGATCCGGCGGCCGTGGTGCAGGGGTTCGGCGGGCCCGATCTGCCGTGGGGGCGGTTCGCGGAGGCTTCGTACGCCGTCGCGCGCGGGGTCCCGTGGTTCGCGTCCAACACCGACCTGACGATTCCCAGCGGGCGTGGCATCGCGCCGGGCAACGGTGCGGCGGTGGAGGTCGTGCGGATCGCGACCGGCGCCGAACCGCAGGTCGCGGGCAAGCCGTTGCCTCCGATGCACCGGGAGACGATCCTGCGGACCGGCGCCGAGCGGCCGTTGGTCGTCGGGGACCGGCTGGACACGGACATCGAGGGGGCGTTCAACGGCGAGGTCGACTCGCTGCTCGTCCTCACCGGTGTCACCGACGGGGCGCGGCTGCTCGCCGCGCCGCCGCAGCACCGGCCGACGTATGTCGACAGCGATCTGCGGGGGATGCTCACCGGTCAGCCCGAGGTCGCCGTGGACGGTGACGGCTTCCGGTGCGGTGGCTGGACGGCGAGCGCGGGCGCCGAGCATCTGGAGCTGGCGGGGGACGGCGAGACCATGGACGGGCTGCGGGCGCTGTGCGCGGCGGCCTGGACGGCGGCCGGTGACGGGACTTGTGGGCTGGACGGAGGGAAGGCGCTGGCGCGGCTGGGGTTGTGAACCTCCCGGCCGCCGGAAGAGGCCGGGCGAGGAGCGGGCGGTGGGTCGCGGAGCGGTGATTCGGTGAGCCCCGGCACGGGCGTGACCAGGGATCGAAGCATGTTGGCAGGGTAGGCTAACCTAACTGCGTGTTGGTCGACAGTGTTCCCGAACAGCGCGCGGAGACCGCCCCCGCGCCTCCCAGACGCCGGGCGGTACGGTCCGTCGGGCTGCTCGCCGCCGTGGCGGTCCTGCTGCTGGTGGCGGTGGTGAGCATCGCCGTCGGGGCCAAGGAGTTGTCCGTCGCGCAGGTCCTGCACGGGCTGTTCGAGGACTCGGGGACGTACGCGGACGTCGTGGTCGACGAGCGGTTGTCGCGGACCGTGCTGGGGCTGCTCGTCGGGGCCGCGCTCGGGCTGTCCGGCGCCGTGCTCCAGGCGCTGACGCGCAATCCGCTGGCCGACCCCGGGCTGCTCGGTATCAACGCGGGCGCCTCGGCGGCCGTCGTCACCGCCATCACCTACTTCGGCGTCACGAGCCTGACCGGCTATGTGTGGTTCGCGTTCTTCGGGGCGGCCGCCGTCGGCGCGCTGGTCTGGTTCCTCGGCGGGAGCCGGGGAGCCACGCCGGTGCGGCTCGCGCTCGCCGGCACGGCGATCAGCGCCGCGCTGTACGGCTATCTCCAGGCCGTGATGATCATGGATGACGCGGCGCTCGCCAGGATGCGGTTCTGGACGGTCGGTTCGCTGTCCACGGCGACCGACGAGACCATCCGGCAGGTGCTGCCCTTCCTGGTCGTCGGCACCCTCCTCGCGTTCGCCCTCGCCCGGCCGCTGAACGCCGTGACGATGGGCGACGACACCGCCAAGGCGCTGGGCGCCGATCTCAACCGCACCCGGGCGCTGTCGATGCTGGCCGCGACCGTGCTGTGCGGTGCCGCGACGGCCGCCTGCGGCCCGATCGTGTTCGTCGGACTGATGGTCCCGCACATCGTCCGCTCGTTCACCGGCCCCGATCTGCGCTGGATCATGCCCTACGCGGCCGTCCTGTCGCCGGTGCTGCTGCTCGGTTCCGATGTCATCGGCCGGGTCGTCGCCCGGCCCTCGGAGGTCCAGGTCGGCATCATCACCGCGATCATCGGCGGCCCGGTCTTCATCTTTCTCGTACGACGGCGGAGGACGGCCCAGCTGTGAAGACCGCGCAGAAGATCCCCCACCGCCGCCCTCGGGCGCTGCGCACTCCGGGTGGGTTCTCCGTCCGGCTGGAGCCGCGGGCACTGATCGTCGTCGCCGCGCTGGTGGCGGCCGCGCTCACCGCGAGCGTGGTGCTGATCGGAACCGGCGACTTCCCGATCCCGGCCGGCGACGTCGTGAAGACGCTGCTCGGCGACGGCAACGCCGGCCAGGAGTTCATCGTCAACGAACTGCGGTTGCCGCGGGTCCTCGTGGGTCTGCTCGTCGGGGCCTCGCTGGGGCTCGGCGGTGCGCTCTTCCAGGCCGTGTCGCGCAACCCGCTGGGCAGCCCGGACGTGCTGGGGCTCGGGCAGGGCGCGACGGCCGGCGCGCTCGTGATGATCGTGCTGTTCTCCGGGAGTACCGCCCAGGTGGCCACCGGCGCGCTGGTGGGCGGCCTGGCGACCGGCACCCTCCTCTACCTGCTGGCCTGGAAGCGGGGCGTCCACGGGTACCGGCTGGTGCTCGTCGGCATCGGCCTCTCGGCGATCGCGACGGCGGTCAACGGCTATCTGATGACCAAGGCCGACTTCGTCGACGCGGCCCGCGCGGTCGTGTGGATGACCGGCACCCTCGACGGCCGTGACTGGAAGCAGGTCTGGCCGCTGCTCGTGCTGGTCTGTGTGCTCGTGCCGCTCGTGCTCGCCAACGGGCGCGGGCTGCGGATGATGGAGATGGGCGACGACGTCTCCCACGCGCTGGGGGTGCGGGTGGAGCGCGTCCGGCTGGTGCTGATGGTCTCCGCCGTGCTGCTCACCGCGGCCGCCACCGCCGCCGCGGGCCCCGTCAGCTTCGTGGCGCTCACCGCGCCGCAGCTCGCCCGGCGCCTGACCCGCTCGCCCGGGCCCAACCTCGTGCCGTCCCTGTGCATGGGCGCGGCCCTGCTGGTCACCGCCGACTGGGCCTCGCAACGGCTCTTCGGCGACGGGCAGCTGCCCGTGGGCGTGGTCACCGGTGTGCTGGGCGGGGTGTACCTGCTGTGGCTCCTCGTCACCGAGCGCCGGGCGGGGCGGATATGAGCGGCGCGGTCGACGACAAGGGCCGCCCGGCCGACCGGAACAACCGAAGGAGCACCGTGAACCGCCTGTCCGCCGAGAACGTCACCCTCGCCTATGACCAGCGGGTCATCGCCGAACAGCTGTCGGTGGAGATACCGGACAACTCCTTCACGGTGATCGTCGGCCCGAACGCCTGCGGCAAGTCGACGCTGCTGCGGGCGCTGTCGCGGATGCTGAAGCCGAGCCGGGGCCGGGTGCTGCTCGACGGGCAGGTCATCCAGTCGATGCCCGCGAAGAAGGTCGCGCGGACGCTGGGACTGCTGCCGCAGTCGTCGATCGCGCCCGACGGGATCACCGTCGCGGACCTCGTGGGCCGCGGCCGCTACCCGCACCAGGGCATCCTGCGCCAGTGGTCGGCCGAGGACGAGCGGGTCGTGCAGGAGTCCATGGCACAGACCGGGGTGGCCGAGCTCGCCGACCGCCATGTCGACGAGCTGTCCGGCGGCCAGCGCCAGCGCGTGTGGATCGCGATGGCCCTCGCCCAGCAGACACCGCTGCTGCTGCTGGACGAGCCGACGACCTATCTCGACATCCAGCACCAGATCGACGTGCTGGATCTGTGCGCGGAGCTGCACGAGGAGCAGGGGCGCACGCTTGTCGCGGTGCTGCACGATCTCAACCACGCGGCCCGGTACGCCACCCACCTGATCGCGCTGAAGGGCGGCGAGGTCATCGCGCAGGGCGCGCCGAACGACATCGTCGACGCCGGGCTGGTGGAGGAGGTCTTCGGGCTGCGCTGCCAGGTCATCGACGACCCGGAGACGGGCACCCCGCTGGTGGTTCCGGCGGCGCGGAAGGCACGCGTACGGATGGAGCGGGCGGTCGCTACAGAAGTCTCCTGAGCTGGAACAGATCGCGCAGGCCCGCCTCCAGCTTCACCCGCCCCGAGCCCCAGGCCTTCGCGAAGTTCAGCTCGCCGGCGACCAGCGCGACCAGATCGTCGCCCGTCATGGTCAGCCTGATCTGGGCCTTCTCCACGGGAGGCCCCTGAAGGGTGTCCTGCACGACGATGCGGCCGTCCGTCATACGGCCGACGAACGTGACGTCCAGGTCGGTGATCCGGCAGCTCACCGAACGGTCCAGGGCGGCGGCTGTCCGGACGTCCCCGTCGGCGCTGCGCATGTTGTCCGAGAGCTTCTCGAGTGCGGCGTGGCACTCCTCGATCGTGGCCATCGCGATCGACGGTACCGCAGGCGTTCGAGGTAGCGTCTTCGCATGAGCGACACAGCGCCGGAGACCGGGACGCAGACCGCCCC
Organism: Streptomyces sp. NPDC060002; assembly: GCF_042737245.1. NCBI lineage: Bacteria > Bacillati > Actinomycetota > Actinomycetes > Kitasatosporales > Streptomycetaceae > Streptomyces > Streptomyces sp. NPDC060002. The sequence goes on along the minus strand of NZ_JBHWUW010000071.1, from coordinate 30,130 downwards.
GGAGACCGTGCCCGAGAAGCAGGAGCAGGAGCAGGAGCAGGAGCACGATCCCGGGGCTCCCGCCCCGCTGGACGTCCCCCGGGCCCCCACCGGCGACGCGGAGGTGGACGCCCTGCTGGACCGGCTGTCCGACGCCGACCACCTCGCCACCGACGGACACGTCGAGGTGTACGAGGATGTGCACCGGGGGCTGCGTGACGCGCTCACCGCGCTCGACGCCCACCCGGGACCTCCGGCGCCCCCGACGGCATATCGACACAGGAGCTGAACCGAACGTGGCAGGAGTCGCACGACGCCGTCTGGACGCGGAGCTGGTCCGCCGCAAGCTCGCGCGTTCGCGTGAGCATGCCGGCCAGCTGATCGCCGCCGGGCGGGTCACCGTCGACAAGAGCGTCGCGACCAAGTCCGCCACCCAGGTCGAGACGGCGGCCGCGATCGTCGTAGCCGTCGACGGCGACGACCCCGACTACGTGTCCCGGGGCGGCCACAAGCTCGCCGGGGCGCTGGCCGCGTTCGTGCCGCAGGGGCTCGTGGTGGAGGGGCGGCGGGCGCTGGACGCCGGCGCGTCGACCGGCGGGTTCACCGATGTGCTGCTGCGGGCGGGGGCCGCGCACGTGGTCGCCGTCGACGTCGGATACGGACAACTCGCGTGGTCTCTTCAGAGCGATGAACGCGTCACCGTCAAGGACCGTACGAACGTACGCGAGTTGACGCTTGAAGCGATCGATGGGAAGCCTGTGGATCTTGTCGTGGGGGACTTGTCCTTCATCCCGCTGGGGCTGGTGCTGCCGGCCCTGGCTCGGTGCACCGAGCCGGACGCGGACCTGGTGATGATGGTCAAGCCGCAGTTCGAGGTGGGGAAGGAACGGCTCGGCAGCGGGGGTGTCGTGCGGAGTCCGCAGCTGCGGGCGGAAGCGGTGCGGGGCGTGGCCGGGAAGGCGTGGGACCTGGGGCTCGGGGTGAAGGGCGTCACCGCCAGCCCGCTGCCCGGGCCTTCGGGCAACGTCGAGTACTTTCTGTGGCTCAGGGCCGGGGCGCCTGCCCTCGACCCGGCCGATGTTGACCGTGCAGTTGCGGAGGGGCCGCGTTGACTCAGAACCGAGCTCGTACTGTTTTCCTGCTCGCCCACACCGGGCGGCCCGCGGCCATCCGAAGCGCCGAGCTGGTCGTCAAGGGGCTGCTGCGTGAGGGCATCGGGGTGCGCGTCCTGGAGTACGAGGCCGCCGACCTGCCCCTGCCGGAGGAGGTGGAGCTGGTCTCCGAGGCCACTCCGCAGTGCCTGGAGGGGTGCGAGCTGCTCATCGTCCTCGGCGGCGACGGCACGCTGCTGCGCGGCGCGGAGTTCGCGCGGGCGTCCGGGGTGCCGATGCTCGGCGTCAACCTCGGGAGCGTCGGCTTCCTCGCCGAGGCCGAGCGCGACGACCTGGACAAGGTCGTCGACCGGGTGGTGACGAAGTCGTACGAGGTCGAGGAGCGCATGACCGTCGATGTCGTCGTGCACCGCAACGGGGACATCGTGCACACCGACTGGGCGCTGAACGAGGCGGCTGTGCAGAAGGCGGGCGCGGAGAAACTGCTCGAGGTCGTGCTGGAGATCGACGGGCGGCCGGTCACCGGCTTCGGGTGCGACGGGATCGTGCTGTCCACGCCGACGGGATCGACCGCCTACGCGTTCTCGGCGGGCGGGCCCGTGGTGTGGCCCGAGGTCGAGGCGCTGCTGATGGTGCCGATCAGTGCGCACGCGCTGTTCGCGAAGCCCCTGGTGACCTCGCCCGACTCCGTGCTCGCGGTGGAGGTGCTGCCGCACATTCCGCCGGGCGTGCTGTGGTGCGACGGGCGGCGGACCGTCGAGCTGCCCGCGGGGGCCCGGGTCGAGGTGCGGCGGGGGGCGGTGCCGGTTCGGCTGGCCCGGCTGCATCACGCTTCGTTCACGGATCGGCTGGTGGCGAAGTTCGCCCTGCCCGTCTCCGGGTGGCGAGGGGCCCGGCACCAGCCGTGAGGCACGTCCACTCGCGTGGGTGATAAGTGAGGCCCCTCCGCTTTCGTCCACCTGCCGCTTCGCGCTGTGGGGCCGGGGGGCGTCGCACTTCCTCCCCCCGACCTCGTAAGGTCTTGTCCGTGTTGGAGGAGATGCGGATACGGTCGCTCGGAGTCATCGACGACGCGGTCGTCGAGCTGTCGCCAGGCTTCACCGCTGTCACGGGTGAGACGGGCGCGGGCAAGACCATGGTGGTCACCAGCCTCGGGCTGCTGCTGGGCGGGCGCGCTGATCCCGCGCTCGTGCGGATCGGCGCCGAGAAGGCGGTCGTGGAGGGGCGGATCTCCGTGCCCTCGAACGCCTCGGTGCTGGTACGGGCCGAGGAGGCCGGGGCCGAGCTCGACGACGGTGCGCTGCTCATCAGCCGTACCGTTTCCGCCGAGGGGCGGTCGCGGGCGCATGTGGGCGGGCGGAGCGTACCCATGGGCGTGCTCGCCGAGCTCGCCGACGAGCTGGTCGCCGTCCACGGGCAGACCGACCAGCAGGGGCTGCTGAAGCTGTCCCGGCAGCGGCAGGCGCTCGACCGGTACGCGGGCGACGCGGTGACCGTGCCGCTCGCCAAGTACACCGAGGCCTATCGGCGGCTGCGGGCCGTCGCGGTCGAGCTGGACGAGATCGTCACGCGCGCGCGTGAGCGGGCCCAGGAGGCCGACATGCTGCGCTTCGGGCTGGACGAGATCGCCGGCGTCGAACCGCGCGCCGGTGAGGACGTGGAGCTGGCGGAGGAGGCCGAGCGGCTCGGGCACGCGGAAGCGCTGTCGTCCGCCGCCACGGCCGCTCACGCCGCTCTCGCCGGTAATCCGGAGGATCCCGAGGGCATCGAGGCCACCACGCTCGTCGCGGGCGCACAGCGGGCCCTGGAGGCCGTCAGGTCGCACGATCCGGCGCTGGCCGCGCTCGCCGACCGGATCGGGGAGATCGGGATCCTGCTGGGCGATGTGGCGGGCGAGCTCGCGGGGTACGCCGACGACCTCGACGCCGATCCGCTGCGGCTGTCGGCCGTCGAGGAGCGGCGGGCCGCGCTCACCGGGCTCACCCGCAAGTACGGGCGGGACGTGGACTCGGTGCTCGTCTGGGCCGAGCAGAGCGTCGCCCGGCTCACCGAACTGGACGGCGACGACGAGCGCATCGACGAGCTGACCGCCGAACGGGACGCGCTGCGCGGCGAGCTCGGCGGCCTCGCGCAGACACTGACGGACGCGCGCACGGAGGCCGCCGAGCGGTTCGCCGCCGCCGTGACCGCCGAGCTGGCCTCTCTCGCCATGCCGCACGCGCGCGTGTCGTTCGACATCCGGCAGACCGAGGACCCGGAGGGCGTCGAGGTCGGCGGACGTCCGGTCGCCTACGGGCCGGCCGGCGTGGACGAGGTCGAGCTGCTGCTCGCCCCGCACCCGGGCGCGCCGCCACGGCCCATCGCCAAGGGCGCGTCCGGCGGTGAGCTCTCCCGCGTGATGCTGGCCGTCGAGGTCGTGTTCGCGGGCACGGATCCCGTGCCGACGTATCTCTTCGACGAGGTCGACGCGGGTGTGGGCGGCAAGGCGGCGGTCGAGATCGGGCGGCGCCTCGCGCGGCTCGCCAGGACCGCTCAGGTCGTGGTGGTCACCCACCTGCCGCAGGTCGCCGCCTTCGCCGACCGGCAGCTGCTGGTCGAGAAGACCAACGACGGGTCGGTGACCCGGTCCGGCGTGAAGGTCCTGGAGGGCGAGGACCGCATCCGGGAGCTGTCCCGGATGCTCGCCGGCCAGGAGGACTCCGAGACGGCCCGGGCGCACGCGGAGGAACTGCTGGCCACGGCCCGCGCGGACCGCTAGAGACGGTCGGCGCCGACGCCGACACGGCCCGGCCGGTCCGGGTGCGGGGCGGTCGTCGCGGGTTCCTTAGGGTGAGGGCATGTTCACACCGAGGGGACGGGGCCCGGCGTTCGCGGCGGCGGCCGGGCTGACCTGGGCGACGGCGGCCGTTCTGCGCGCCGCGGCGCCCGGAGGGCGCGCACGCTGGGAGCGCGAGAACCACGCCGGGCTGACGGTCGGGCTGTACTGGGGCCCCGCCGCCGCCCTGGCGGGCGCGCTCGCGGCCGGGCGGACGGCTCCGGCCGCCGCGTTCGCCGTGGCGGCCGCCGGGGCCTGCGGGGCGTACGACGATGTCGTCGGCGCCGGTGACGCGCGGCGGGGCTTTCGGGCCCACCTGGGCGCGTTGCAGGAGGGCGAGGTCACGAGCGGGGCCGTGAAGCTGTTCGGGATCTCGGCGGCCGGGCTGGTGGCGGGGACCCTGCTGAAGGAACGGCCCCTGGACAAGGTGCTGGCGGGGGTGGTGATCGCCGGGGCGGCGCACTTCGTCAACCTCGTGGACGTGCGCCCCGGACGGGCCGCCGGCGTCGTCCTCGCCCTGGGCGCGCCGGGGTTGCTGCGCGCGGGGGCGGCGGGTGAAGTGTCCGCCGTGGCGGTCGGAGCCGCCGCGGCCGTTCTGCCCGAGGATCTGAGCGGGCGGGAGATGCTCGGCGACAGCGGGGCGCACGCGCTCGGCGCGCTGCTCGGGACGGCGGTGGTGGCCGGCAACGGCCGTGCGGGCCTGCTCGCGCACGCCGCCGCCGTAGTGGCCGCGGCGGTGTACGGGGAGCGGGTGAGCGAGGCGGCGAGGTCAGCACTCGGGTAATCGAACGGAACCCCGACTTCTCTCACCCGTGTGGGTGATGAGAGGGGTCCTGTGACCGAGTGTCAGGGCGCTCGGCGGCACGGAACACCCGTACGTGCTGGCATCCTTGGGCGTAGTACGTGGAGGAACGCCAGCGGTCCACCCCTCCGCCCGGTCCTTCTGTACGTTTCTTCGTGACCGTCCGACGCCGAACCAGGAGCCCCGGCCACGTGAGCAGCCACTCACCGCACGGCCAGTCGTCGCTGCGCACCGTGCAGGTGCTGGGCGGCGGCAACGCCGGCAGCAGCGCGCACGTGCGTTCCCTGGCCGCCGGGCTCGTCGCGCGGGGCGTGCGAGTGACGGTGTGCGCCCCCGGCGAGGCGGATGACACCTACGACTTCACGGGCGCCGGAGCCGAACACGTGCACGTGCCGCGCAGCAGCGATCCCGGGTCCGTGGCGGCGCTCCGGGCGGCTTGCACGGACGCCGATCTCGTCCACGCGCACGGACTGCACGCCTCGTTCCGGGCCGTCCTCGCGCTCGGCGGCCGGCGCACCCCGCTCATCGTCACCTGGCACAACCGCGCGCATGCCGAAGGGGCCCGCGCCCATCTGCTGCGGCTGCTGGAACGCCGGGTCGCGAGGACGGCGACCGTGGTCCTCGGCACCACCTCCGACCTCGTCGACCGGGCCCGCAGGACCGGTGCGCGCGACGCACGGCTCGCCGCCGTGGCGCTGCCCCGACCCCGCCGGACCGAGGGCCACGAGGAGTCCGAACCGCCGCCTTCGAAGCTGCGGGCCGAACTCGGCGCCATGGGACGCCCGTTGTGCATGGCCGTCGGTTCCCTGGACGGTCACCGTGGTCACGGACTGCTGCTGGACGCCGCGCGGGTCTGGCGCGGCCTCGACCCCGTGCCGCTGGTCGTGGTGGCGGGGGAGGGGCCGCAGCGGGCGGAGCTCCAGCGCCAGATCGACGGCGAGGAGCTGCCGGTCCGGCTGCTGGGGCGCCGCGACGACGTGGGCGAACTGCTCGCCGCCGCCGACCTCGCGCTGCTGCCCGGCGGCGGCGGGGAGTCCCGGTCGGTCCTGGCACAGGAGGCCCTGCACGCGCGCGTACCGCTCGTCGCCACTCTGACCGGGGGTGTCCGCGAACTCGTCGGCGACGCGGCCGAACTGGTCCCGCCGCACGATCCGGCGGCCTTCGCCGCAGCCGTCGTACGCCTCCTCGACGACCCCGAACGGGCCGAACTCCTGCGGGACCTGGGCACCCGGCAGGCGGCCGGCTGGCCCACCGAGGACGAGACCGTCGCCCAGGTCCTCAGCGTCTACGACGAGCTGACACAGCCTCAGCCGATGATCTGAGCCCTACGCCACGTGCCGCCGCGCCCGCAGCGCCAGGCTCAACGCCAGGACCGTCTGCGGGTCGTCGAGGTCGGTGCCGAGCAACTCGCCGATGCGGGCGAGGCGGTTGTACAGCGTCTGGCGGTTCAGATGCAGCTCGCGGGCCGTCTCCGCCTTACGGCCGGCGTGCGCCAGATAGGTCTCCAGGGTGGGCAGCAGAGGCGGCTTGGAGCGGTGGTCGTGGTCGCGGACCGGGCCGATCGCACGCTCCACGAAGGCCGCCAGGTCCGGCTGGTCGCGCAACCGCCACAACAGGAGGTCGATGTCCAGGCGGCGGGCGTCGTACCAGGGGCGGTCCGGCAGGCCCTGCGCGGCGGTCGCCGTCTCCGCCGCGTGTCTGAGGCCCGCAGAGGCGGCCGCCCAGCCGCCCGCCACCCCGACCACCACCACCGGCGGCTGGGCCCCCGGCCGCTGCATCCCGGCCCGTTCCACCCCGGCCCGCAGCGCCGCCGCGACCCGGTCCGCCACCGCCGAGCGCTCCGACTCCGACCGCAGGCCCAGCAGCAGCGGCACCCGCCCCTCCACCGGCCGCACGCCCAGCAGCACGGGCACACCGACCGACGCCAGCTCCTCCGCGACCGCCCGCGCCAGCACCGCCCAGCCCCCGCCGGGGGAGAGGCCGTCGCCCAGCCGCATGACGACCGGGAGCAGCGGACTGGTGCCGGGCTTGAAGCCGAGGACGCGCGCCTGCGCCGGAGCGTCCTCCGCGGCGATCCGGCCCTCGGCGAGGTCGGTGAGGAAGTCGCCCCGGCCGCGAGCCGCGAGCTCCTCCTCCTGGCGGGCCTGCATCAGCACCACGGCCAGGATCCCGGCCGCCCGGTCGGCGGCGATCCGGTGCACGGGTGCGAGAGGGGCGCGCACGGGCAGCAGCACGAGCCGGGCGCGTACCGAACCCGCCCCCGGCCCGCCCCCGGGCACGTCCACCAGCACCGAGCCGGCGGGCGGCGGCGCCTCCTTGTGCGGCCCGCGCAGGCCCTCCCACACCTGGAGCGGGTCCGCGCCCTCGGGCCCGGCTCCGGCGGCGTACAGGAGCTGGCCCTCGGTCGTCTCCAGGAAGACGGGGTTGCCGCTGAAGTCCGCCAGGATGCCCAGGACCTGCGGTATCCCGCCCCCGCCGAGCAGCGCTTCCGTACAGCGCCGGTGCACTTCCTCGGCCTGCTGGAGCAGTGCGTAGTGCCCGTTGACGATCTCGGTGTGGATCTCCTCCGTGACCGTCACGAACGGCACCTCACGGTGCAGTTGGACCAGGGGGAGCCCGGTCGCCCGCGCCGTCTCGACCAGGGCCGCGGGCAGCCGGGTGAAGCGCGGGCCCAGCTCGATCACCAGGGCCGCGATGCCCCGCTCGGCCAGGGTGCGGACGAACACCCGCTGCTCCGCCGGACGGGTGCCGAGGCCGTAGCCGGTGGTCAGCAGCAGCTCGCCGCCCTTGAGCAGCGAGGCGATGTTCGGGACCTCGCCCGCGTGCACCCAGCGCACCGTGCGGCCCAGCCGGTCGGCGCCCGCGAGGATCTCGGGGAGCCCGCTGCGCAGGCCGGGCAGCTCCAGCGCGCGCCGCACGGTGATGCCGGCGCTCTGGCTGTCGAATCGGTGGTCCGTGCGGCTGTCCATGCAGCGGACGCTACCTGCGCGGACGTGCCGGTGACATCTCCGTGCCCGCATGGGCCGGCCGTCGCCGGGCAGCGGCGGGCCGTGGACCTCAGTGTGGTGGCCGTGGCCGGTCGTGGCGAGTCCGTGGGGCCGGCAGGCGCGGCCCAGATCGGTCATCGTGCCCCGCCCGCGACCCGTACCGCCTCGGCGGCCGGGTCGACGGTGACCGCGCGCATACGACGCAGGTCCACCACGAGGGCCCCGTCGCCCGGTGCCATGCCCGCCACGCTGGGTCCGCCGCCGCGCACCGCGACGGGCAGGACCAGGTCACGGGGGAAGCGCACCGACCGTACGACGTCGGACTCGTCCACGTACGGGGCGATCACCGCGGGCCGCCGGTCGATCATCGAGTCGAAGACGGCCCGGGCCTCGTCGTGACCCTGATCCTCCGGGGCGAACACGTCGCCGACCGGTTCCTCGCGCGGCGCGGACAGCGCCGCGCCCGCCTTCGACGGGGAGGCCGTGGGGCCGCCCTCTTCCGGGAAGGGGCTGTTGGCTCCCAGCGTAGGCGGGCGGGCCGTGTCGGTCCTGTTCAGCCGCCGTACGCGCCCGACGCCGTCAGGCGCAGGGCCGTGTCGATCAGCGGGACGTGGCTGAAGGCCTGCGGGAAGTTGCCGACCTGGCGCTGGAGGCGCGGGTCCCACTCCTCGGCGAGCAGACCGAGGTCGTTGCGCAGGGAGAGCAGCTTCTCGAACAGCTTGCGGGCCTCGTCCACCCGGCCGATCATCGCGAGGTCGTCCGCCATCCAGAACGAGCAGGCCAGGAAGGCGCCCTCGTCACCGGGCAGGCCGTCGACGCCCTCGTCGCCGCCCGAGGTGGGGTAGCGCAGGATGAAGCCGTCCGGGGTGGAGAGCTCGCGCTGGATCGCCTCGATGGTGCCGATCACGCGCTTGTCGTCCGGGGGCAGGAAGCCCATCTGCGGGATGAGCAGCAGGGACGCGTCCAGCTCCTTGGAGCCGTAGGACTGGGTGAAGGTGTTGCGTTCCTTGTCGTAGCCCTTCTCGCACACGTCCCGGTGGATGTCGTCGCGCAGCTCGCGCCACTTCTCCAGCGGGCCGTCCGCGTCGCCGGACTCGATCAGCTTGATCGTGCGGTCGACGGCGACCCAGGCCATGACCTTGGAGTGCACGAAGTGGCGGCGCGGGCCGCGCACCTCCCAGATGCCCTCGTCCGGCTCGTCCCAGTGCTGCTCCAGGTAGCGGATCAGCTTGAGCTGGAGCAGGGAGGCGTAGTCGTTGCGGGCCAGGCCGGTCATGTGGCCCAGGTGCAGGGCCTCGGTGACCTCGCCGTAGACGTCCAGCTGGAGCTGGTGCGCGGCGCCGTTGCCGACCCGGACCGGGCCGGAGTTCTCGTAGCCGGGCAGCCAGTCCAGCTCGGCCTCGCCCAGCTCGCGCTCGCCCGCGATGCCGTACATGATCTGGAGGTTCTCGGGGTCGCCCGCGACGGCCCGCAGCAGCCACTCGCGCCAGGCACGGGCCTCCTCGCGGTAGCCGGTGCGCAGCAGCGAGGACAGGGTGATGGCCGCGTCGCGCAGCCAGGTGTAGCGGTAGTCCCAATTGCGGACGCCGCCGATGTCCTCGGGCAGGGAGGTGGTGGGCGCGGCGACGATGCCGCCGGTCGGGCCGTAGGTCAGCGCCTTGAGCGTGATCAGCGAGCGGATCACTGCCTCGCGGTAGGGGCCGTGGTACGTACAGTGCTCGACCCACTCGCGCCAGAAGTCCTCGGTCGCCTGGAGCGACTGCTCGGGCTCGGGCAGCGCGGGCGGCTGCTTGTGCGAGGGCTCCCACGAGATCGTGAACGCGATCCGGTCACCCGGCGCGACCGTGAAGTCGGCGTACGTGGTCAGCGACTTGCCGTAGGTCTCGCACTCGGTGTCGAACCACACGGAGTCCGGGCCCGCGACGGCCACCGTGCGGCCCTCGTGCTTGTGCACCCACGGCACGACCCGGCCGTAGGAGAACCGCATCCGCAGCGCGGAGCGCATCGGGACGCGGCCCGAGACGCCCTCGACGATCCGGATCAGCTGGGGCGCGCCGTCGCGAGGGGGCATGAAATCGGTCACCCGGACCGTGCCGCGCGGGGTGTCCCACTCCGACTCCAGGATGAGCGAGTCGCCCCGGTAGGTGCGCCGGGCCGCGCGCGGCGGGGGCGCGTCGGAGGCGTGCGCGGGGCCGAGGCGCCAGAACCCGTGTTCCTCGGTGCCGAGCAGACCGGCGAAGATCGCGTGCGAGTCGAAGCGGGGCAGGCACAGCCAGTCGACTGTGCCGTCCCGGCAGACCAGCGCGGCGGTCTGCATGTCTCCGATGAGTGCGTAATCTTCGATGCGCCCGGCCACGTGCAACTCCAGTCGAACGGCCACGTCACCCCCGTGTGGAACGGGGGCTGTCGCTAGTGCGGTCAAGGGGTCGTTTGTAATGCGTCGTTGAGCGGTGAAGCAAAGCAGCCGCTCAGCCATATAGGCAAAACGCCGATTCCTGCTCAACGAACTGACGAGCTCTCGTTGTTCCGGTGGGGATACGGACTGGGGTGTGCCGTCTTGCCGACCGGGCTCGGCAGCGAGTGTCCGAGCAGGATACGACGCACGTAGATGATCTGCGTGCCGCTCCGGACAACGCGGGTGGGCCGAACGGGTGAGCAACGGGTGAGGAACCGGTGCTCGGGGGCCGCCCGTGTCGGCCCGTGCGCGGAGCGTGGCCGGAAGCCATCTCCCTGAGGCGCTGATACCCTGGTAGCCCGTGGACCGGTGGTCTCGAAGCCCCCGAACCGCACCTCCGAATCGCGACCACGGGAGCCCCCTCTTGGCCATGACGCCCAAATCCACGACGACCAAGCACATCTTCGTCACCGGGGGTGTCGCCTCCTCGCTCGGCAAGGGCCTGACGGCCTCCAGCCTCGGCATGCTGCTGAAGGCACGGGGTCTGCGCGTCGTGATGCAGAAGCTCGACCCGTACCTGAACGTCGACCCGGGCACGATGAACCCCTTCCAGCACGGTGAGGTGTTCGTCACCAACGACGGCGCCGAGACCGACCTGGACATCGGACACTACGAGCGCTTCCTCGATCGTGACTTGGACGGCTCCGCCAATGTCACTACAGGCCAGATCTACTCGACGGTGATCGCCAAGGAGCGGCGCGGCGAGTACCTGGGCGACACCGTGCAGGTCATCCCGCACATCACCAACGAGATCAAGCACCGCATCCGCCGGATGGCCACGGACGAGGTCGACGTCGTGATCACCGAGGTCGGCGGCACGGTCGGCGACATCGAGTCGCTGCCGTTCCTGGAGACGGTCCGCCAGGTCCGTCACGAGGTCGGCCGGGACAACGTCTTCGTGGTGCACATCTCGCTCCTGCCGTACATCGGTCCCTCGGGTGAGCTGAAGACCAAGCCGACCCAGCACTCGGTCGCGGCCCTGCGGAACATCGGTATCCAGCCGGACGCGATCGTGCTGCGCTCCGACCGTGAGGTGCCGGCCGCGATCAAGCGCAAGATCTCGCTGATGTGCGACGTCGACGAGGACGCGGTCGTGGCCTGCCCCGACGCCCGCTCGATCTACGACATCCCCAAGACCGTGCACGGAGAGGGCCTGGACGCCTACGTCGTCCGCAAGCTGGACCTGCCGTTCCGTGATGTGGACTGGACGACCTGGGACGACCTGCTCGACCGCGTCCACAACCCCGACCACGAGATCACCCTCGCCCTGGTCGGCAAGTACATCGACCTGCCCGACGCCTATCTCTCGGTCACCGAGGCGCTGCGCGCCGGCGGCTTCGCCAACAAGGCCCGCGTGAAGATCAAGTGGGTCACGTCGGACGACTGCAAGACCCCGGCGGGCGCCAAGGCGCAGCTCGAGGACGTCGACGGGATCTGTATCCCGGGCGGCTTCGGCGACCGCGGTGTGCTCGGCAAGGTCGGCGCGATCCGCTACGCCCGCGAGAACAGGATCCCGCTGCTGGGCCTGTGCCTGGGCCTGCAGTGCATCGTGATCGAGGCCGCGCGCAACCTGGCCGACATCGGCGACGCCAACTCCACCGAGTTCGACCCGGCCACCGGCCACCCGGTCATCTCGACCATGGCGGAGCAGCTCGACATCGTGGCCGGCGAGGGCGACATGGGCGGAACGATGCGCCTGGGCATGTACCCGGCCAAGCTGGCCGAGGGCTCGATCGTCCGTGAGGTGTACGACGGCAAGGAGTACGTCGAGGAGCGCCACCGGCACCGTTATGAGGTGAACAACTCCTACCGCGCCGAGCTCGAGAAGAAGGCGGGCATCCTGTTCTCCGGCACCTCGCCGGACGGCAAGCTCGTCGAGTACGTCGAGTACCCGCGGGACGTCCACCCGTACCTGGTCGCCACGCAGGCGCACCCCGAGCTGCGCTCGCGGCCCACGCGTCCGCACCCGCTGTTCGCCGGCCTCGTGAAGGCCGCGGTCCAGCGGACCGTCGAGGCGGAGAAGACTTCGAAGTAACACACCGGTTGTACGGTGGCCGGGGTGCAAACCTTCAAGGGTGGGCACCCCGGTTTTCGTTTGCGCACGTGGCACGTGGAAGGACGCATGGCATGACGGTCAAGGACACCCCCGAGGCGTGGGAGATCCGGTCGAGCGAGACCCCGTTCGTCGGCAACAAGACCTCCGTCCGCACGGACGAGGTGGTCATGCCCGACGGCTCGGTGGTCCGCCGGGACTTCCAGGTCCACCCGGGTTCCGTGGCCGTCCTCGCCCTCGACGAGGAGGGCCGTGTCCTGCTCATCAAGCAGTACCGCCACCCCGTGCGGCAGAAGCTGTGGGAGATCCCCGCCGGGCTGCTCGACGTGCCCGGCGAGAACCCGCTGCACGCCGCCCAGCGCGAGCTGTACGAGGAGGCGCACGTCAAGGCCGAGGACTGGCGGGTGCTGACCGACGTCTACCCCACCGCGGGCGGCTGTGACGAGTCGGTGCGCGTCTTCCTGGCCCGCGACCTGTCCGAGGCCGACGGGGAGCGCTTCGAGGTGGAGGACGAGGAGGCCGACATGGAGCACGCGCGGGTGCCGGTCGACGAGCTCGTCCGGGGTGTGCTCGCGGGCGACGTGCACAGCAACTGCCTCGTCGTGGGCGTGCTCTCCCTGGTCGCCGCGCGCACCGGCGACGGTCTCGACGCGCTGCGCCCGGCCGAGGCGCCCTGGCCGGCGCGCCCGTTCGAGGCGTGACGCGCTCTCTTCCGCCCTCCTCCGCCCTCCCGGGACCGCCTTTTTCGAGGCGGCCCCGCCCCGTCCGGTGTGACGATCGGCTGATCCGATCGGGGGACGTCCCGGCCGTGCCCGCCGTACTCCACCCGGAACGTCGCAGAGCGTGAACTAGGCTCTGGAATCGCCCGATCCGGAGTCCCGGCGGGCTTGCGCGTGCGGTGGGACGGGAGTGTGGCCCGTGACGGATCAGGCAGTGGACACAGGCGGCGTGCAGCTGTCGGGACACGCTGCGACAGAGGGCCATTTCCTGGGCCGGGTCCGGGAGTTGAAAGAACTGCGGGCCGACATCGAGCGCGCGGGGCTGGACACCATCTCCGGAAAGAAAGCGCCACGCGCGCGCGTGCTCCTCATCGCCGGGCGGCCCGGCTCAGGGCGCACGGCGCTCGCCGAGGAACTCGTCAGGCAGGTCGCCGACCGCTACCGCGACGGCGTCCTGCGCGCCCGCCTCGCCGAGCCCGACGGCACCCCCGTGCCGGTCGAGCGGGCCGCCCGTGAACTACTCACCGCGCTGGACGTGCCGACCCCGCCGGGCGCCGACGAGGACGATCTCGCGGCCGTCCTGCGCCAGACCCTCGCGGAGCGCCGCGTGCTGCTCCTGCTCGACGACGCGGCCGGCGCCGAACAGGTCGACGCGCTGCTCCCGGACACCCCCCAGTGCCTCCTCGTCGCCGTCTCCGCCGGACCGCTCACCGGCATCGCGGACGTCCGCCCCTGCACCCTGGGCGGCCTGGACACCAAGTCCGCCCTCGAACTGCTGAGCCGGTACACCGGCTCGGTCCGCATCACCGTCGACCCGCGGTCCGCCGAGGGCCTCGTGGAGGCATGCCAGGGCGAGCCTGCCGCGCTGAACCTGGCGGGCGGCTGGCTCGCCGCCCGCCCCAAGGCGGCCGTCGCCGACCTCGCCAAGCAGCTCCACGCGGAGGGCGACGAGGGCTCCCCGCTCAGCCGGGTCTTCCGGCTCGTGCACGCCACGCTGCCCGCCCCCGCCGCCCGGATACTGCGACTGCTCTGCCTGGCCCCGGCCGGCCTCGCCGACCCGCACACCGCCTCCGCGCTCGCCGGCTGCTCGGTGGGCGCCGCCCACACCACCCTGGGCGACCTCGCCGCCCTGGGCCTGCTGCGGACCCTGGACTCCCCGCTGCCCCAGTACGAGGTGCCCGCCTGCCTGTACCCCCTGCTGCGCGCCGCGGCCGAGACCCACGACCGCCCGGCCGAGCTCCAGCTGGCCCGGGCGCGCATGCTGGAGCGGACGGTACGGCTGCTCCAGTCCTGCCGGGCCATCACCGAGACCGACAACCCCCAGGCCCGCGAGAAGCTCCAGGGCCTGCCCAGCGCCCTGCGCTTCCCCACCCCGCGCGCGGCGGCCGACTGGCTGCGGGTCCGTCGGCCCGCCCTGCTCGCCTCGGCCCGTCTGGCGGTCGCCGACGGCGAGCTGGACACCCTGGCCCGCCGCCTGATGTCCCAGCTGGTCAGGGCGATGGTCGCGCACTTCGGCACCCAGGCGGCGGCGCCCGACCTGTACGGCGTCCACCGGCTCGTCCTGGACGTGGCCGAGCGCCGGAACCTGCCCCGCGAGAAGGCCGCCGCCCTGCTGAACCTCGCCGACGTCGACGCCAGGACGGGCCGCACGGCGGAGGCACTGGTGCGGTATCGGGCCGCGCTGGACGCCGGACGCGAGGCGAACGACCCGTATGCGATCGGGCGCGCGATGGAATCCGTAGGCGGCGCCCATCTCGAACTCGGGGACTACGACCGGGCCGCCGACTGGTTCGGACGGGCCCTCGCCCAGCGGCTGGCCCGCGACGAGCGCGCGGACGCCGCCCGGCTCTACGGCCGTATCGCCACCGCGCACACCTACGCGGGCCGCTACGGCGAGGCGCAGCGGGCCTGGCGGGCCGCGGCCGCCGGGCACCGCAAGAACGGCGACGTGGGCGCGCAAGCGCGAGCGCTGAGCGAGCTGGCCCGGGTCCAGGAGTACGCGGGGCGCCCGGAGGAGTCGCTGCGCACCTGCCAGGAGGCGGTGGAGTGGGCCCGGCGAGCCGAGGACACGCGTCTCCAGGCCGCGGTGCAGCTGAGGCTGGCAGACACCCTGGAGCGGCTCGGCGACCCGGTGGCGGCCGGCCTGCACCGGGTCGCGGCCGAGCGCATCCTGGGAGAGGAGCTCCCGGACCGCGATCCGGAGCCGGAGTCGAAGTCGGAATCCATGCCGGAACCCAAGCCGGGACCGGAGTCGGGGCCGACGCCGGAGCCGGAGCCGGGGCCGGAATCAGAGTCAGCGGCAGGGCCAGACCGGTCCGATCTCCTGGAACACCGCGCTAACACCTGCGAAATCCGTAGTACACCCGCTGAAGATTGATGCAATGAAAGGCTAGACAGCGGGAACGCCTTCATTAGACTGGCTCTGCCGCACGTTCTCCTGCGGTGCATCCCGGTGTGTCCGCTATCTCCGGGTATGTCTTCGCTGTGCCCCCACATCTACTGAGCCAAGGACCGTGATCGACGTGAAGGTCGGCATCCCCCGCGAGGTCAAGAACAACGAGTTCCGGGTGGCCATCACCCCCGCCGGTGTGCACGAACTGGTGCGCCACGGCCACCAGGTCGTCGTCGAACGCAACGCCGGTGTCGGCTCGTCCATCACGGACGAGGAGTACGTGGCCGCCGGCGCGCGCATCCTCGAGACCGCCGACGAGGTGTGGGCCACCGCCGACCTGCTGCTGAAGGTCAAGGAGCCCATCGCCGAGGAGTACCACCGCCTCCGCAAGGACCAGACGCTCTTCACCTACCTGCACCTGGCCGCGTCCAAGGAGTGCACGGACGCCCTCGTCGAGTCCGGTACCACGGCGATCGCCTACGAGACCGTCGAGCTGCCGAGCCGCGCGCTGCCGCTGCTCGCCCCGATGTCCGAGGTCGCGGGCCGGCTGGCCCCCCAGGTCGGCGCCTACCACCTGATGCGCGCCAACGGCGGCCGTGGTGTGCTGCCCGGCGGCGTGCCGGGCGTGCTGGCCGCCAAGGCGGTCGTCATCGGCGGCGGTGTCTCCGGCTGGAACGCGGCGCAGATCGCCATCGGCATGGGCTTCCACGTGACGCTGCTCGACCGTGACATCAACAAGCTCAAGGAGGCCGACAAGATCTTCGGTACGAAGATCCAGACGGTCGTCTCCAACGCCTTCGAACTGGAGAAGGCCTGCCTGGAGGCGGACCTCGTCATCGGCGCCGTCCTCATCCCGGGCGCCAAGGCCCCCAAGCTGGTCACCAACGAGCTCGTGTCCCGGATGAAGCCGGGAAGTGTCCTTGTCGACATCGCGATCGATCAGGGCGGCTGCTTCGAGGACTCCCGTCCGACCACTCACGCCGAGCCGACCTTCCCGGTCCACGAGTCGGTCTTCTACTGCGTCGCCAACATGCCCGGCGCGGTCCCCAACACCTCCACCTACGCGCTCACCAACGCCACGCTGCCCTACATCGTCGAACTCGCCGACAAGGGCTGGGTGGAGGCGCTGCGCCGCGATGCCGCGCTGGCCAAGGGTCTCAACACCCATGACGGCAAGGTCGTTTACCGCGAGGTCGCGGAGGCGCACGGCCTGGAGCACATGGAGCTGGACCAACTGCTCGGCTGAGCCGCCGCGCCGAGCCGCTCGGCCAAGTCACCCCGGGGAAAAAGGCGATACGTCAACACAGGTCGTCAACCCCGCACGCCCGGCCGGACCTTGCCCGACAAGGTCCGGCCGGATGTGTGTATGGTCACTTTGCGGCTCTCGGCCAACTCGCCTCGAACGTAACGCTTCGACCGATTCGTACACCGGCGAAACCTGCCGTGCGACGGTCGTACGCCCTTGACAGCGGGATGTTTCATTGCCGACACATCGGGCCGGGTCCGGCGGATTGTGTTGCTGCGGACGCCCGACACGCCATAGAGTCGCCGACTGTCGGCATGGTGCCACGCTGACCTTGTCTAGAAGTTTCCTGGTCACCAAGGAGGTAAGACGACTTGTGAATGAGTCGACATTTGCTCCCGGGGGTGGTCAACCAGGAATGCCGACGCGGGCCCAGGTCTCCGCGGGGCTCGAGGCTGTCGGCTCCGTCGCTGTCCGAACCTTCGCAGCCCACCAGAGCCAGCGCAGCCCTCATGTGGCTCTGTCAGCACACCAGAGCATGGATGGCCATTACGTGAACGCCATGGCCGGCGACGGAAGTGGCGCGCCCCGCAACCACTTCGCCGACTACGACGAACTGCCCGAAGGGCACTTCTACGATCCCGATGCCGAGTACGAGCCGGACCCGGAATACGCGGCCACGCTCGCGCCCGACGCGGCCCGACAGCGCCGTGAGCGCGTCGGTCCGACCGGACGCCCGCTGCCGTACTTCCCGATCCCGGGCCCGCTGACCCAGCACGGCCCCGCGACGATCATCGCGATGTGCAACCAGAAGGGCGGCGTGGGCAAGACGACGTCGACCATCAACCTGGGTGCCGCGCTCGCGGAGTACGGCCGGCGCGTGCTGCTCGTGGACTTCGACCCGCAGGGCGCGCTGTCGGTCGGTCTAGGCGTCAATCCGATGGAGCTCGACCTCACCGTCTACAACCTGCTCATGGAGCGGGGCATGGCGGCGGACGAGGTGCTCCTGAAGACAGCGGTCCCCAACATGGACCTGCTGCCCAGCAACATCGACCTGTCGGCCGCCGAGGTCCAGCTGGTCTCCGAGGTCGCGCGCGAGTCCACGCTCCAGCGTGCGCTCAAGCCGCTGATGGACGACTACGACTACATCGTCATCGACTGTCAGCCCTCGCTCGGTCTGCTCACCGTCAACGCCCTGACGGCCGCTCACAAGGTGATCGTGCCGCTGGAGTGCGAGTTCTTCGCCCTCCGGGGTGTGGCGCTGCTGACCGAGACCATCGAGAAGGTCCAGGAACGGCTCAACCCGGAACTGGAACTCGACGGGATCCTCGCCACGATGTACGACTCGCGCACCGTGCACAGCCGTGAGGTGCTCGCGCGTGTCGTCGAGGCCTTCGACGACCACGTGTACCACACGGTCATCGGGCGCACGGTCCGCTTCCCGGAGACCACGGTCGCCGGTGAGCCGATCACCACGTACGCCTCCAACTCCGTCGGCGCCGCCGCCTACCGTCAGCTCGCCAGGGAGGTGCTCGCCCGGTGTCCCGCCGAGTGAGTCTGCCGGGGGCCGACGAACTCTTCCGTACGACAGGGGGAATGGCGCTTCAGTCGTCCGCGCCCCGGCGCTCCGCCAACGGCGAGGCCCGGGTGCCCGCTCCGGCCGGCGAGAGCGACGGGGTGGCGGCCGGCGGCGCGGCGGACGTGCCGAAGTCGGTGCCCGCGCAGGGCGGTGACGGCGAGGGCGCCGAGCACGTGGCGGCCGACGCGGGCCGGACCGACGCCGGGGAGTCCCGTACCCGGGGCGCCCCCGGGGAGCGCTCCGAGCGCCGTCAGGGCCCGCAGGAAGGTTCTGCCTCCGCTGCCGACGGCCAGTCGCGCAAGCGCGGACGGCAGCCGTCCCGCAGGCCCAGCGGCCGGGAGCGGCACGACGAGAAGATCACCGTCTATGTCTCCGCCGAGGAGCTCATGGACCTGGAGCACGCCCGTCTGGTGCTCCGCGGCGAGCACGGGCTGGCCGTGGACCGGGGGCGCATCGTCCGCGAAGCGGTCGCCGTGGTCCTCGCCGACCTGGAGAGCCGCGGGGACGCGAGCATCCTCGTACGACGACTTCGCGGGCGGTAGCGGTAGCCTGCGGGGGCCATGACCTCGAGCGACGTCCCCGTCCCCGGCCCCGGCGCAGCAGCCGGTCGTCGGCGTGCGCTGGGGCGGGGGCCCGGGACGGCGCCGGTCCCCGCCGAGCCGGCGCCCGAGGCGGCCGTACCGGTGCCGGACCCGGTGCCGGCTGTACCGGACCCGGTCGTACCGGACCCGGCCGATCCGGAATCCGTAGCACCGGAACCGGACCTGCGGGAGCCTGCCGATCCGGAATCCGTAGCACCGGAACCGGACCTGCGGGAACCCGCCGATCCGGAATCCGTAGCACCGGAACCGGACCTGCGGGAACCCGCCGATCCGGAATCCGTAGCACCGGAACCGGACCTGCGGGATCCCGCCGAACCGGAATCCGCAGGTTCGGAATCTGGCGTACCGGAGTCCGCGGAACCGGAATCCGAAGCGCCGGAATCCGTAGCCCCGGAACCCGTGCGTCTGGAACCAGTGGGTCCGGAATCCGTCGTGTCCGAGCGGGTGCCGGAATCCGTGGGTCCGGAACCCGTGCCCGAGTCCCGGGAAGCTCCCGACGGGGTTTTCAAGGTCCGCCTCGCCAACTTCGAGGGGCCCTTCGACCTGCTGCTCCAGTTGATCTCCAAGCACAAGCTGGACGTCACCGAGGTCGCGCTGTCGAAGGTGACCGACGAGTTCATGGCGCACATCCGGGCGATGGGGCCCGACTGGGACCTGGACCAGACGACCGAGTTCCTGGTCGTGGCCGCCACGCTGCTCGATCTCAAGGCGGCCCGGCTGCTGCCCGTCGCGGAGGTCGAGGACGAGGCCGACCTGGCCCTGCTGGAGGCCCGGGACCTGCTGTTCGCCCGGCTGCTCCAGTACCGGGCCTACAAGCGGGTGGCCGACATCTTCACGCACCGGCTGGAGAGCGAGGCCCGGCGCTACCCCCGTACCGTCGGCCTCGAACCGCACCACGCGGAGCTGTTGCCCGAGGTCGTCATCAGCATCGGCCCGGAGGGGTTCGCCGGGCTCGCGGTCAAGGCGATGCAGCCCCGGGCCAAACCGCAGGTGTACATCGACCACATCCACGCGCCGCTGGTGAGCGTGCAGGAGCAGGCCGGGATCGTCGTCGCGCGGCTCCGGGAGCTCGGCGAGGCCAGCTTCCGCACGCTGGTGGCGGACACCGAGGACACCCTCACCGTCGTGGCCCGCTTCCTGGCGCTCCTCGAGCTGTACCGGGAGAAGGCGGTCGAGCTCGACCAGGAGACCGCGCTCGGTGAGCTGCTGGTGCGCTGGACCGGCGGGGACGGGGACGCGCAGCCGGTGGTCACGGACGAGTTCGACCGGCCGCCCGAGGAGCCCGAGAAGGAGACGAAGACGTGACCGAGGAGAGTGTCGCCGCACTCGACCTCAAGCCGGCTCTGGAGGCCGTCCTGATGGTCGTCGACGAGCCCGCGACCGAGGAGCACCTCGCGAAGATCCTCCAGCGGCCCCGGCGCAGGATCGCGGACGCGCTGCGCGAGCTGGCCGACGAGTACACCGTGCAGGGGCGTGGCTTCGAGCTCAGGCTCATCGCGGGCGGCTGGCGGTTCTACACCCGGCCCGAGTACGCGGCGGCCGTCGAGGGCTTCGTGCTGGACGGACAGCAGGCCCGGCTCACCCAGGCGGCGCTGGAGACCCTGGCGGTCGTCGCGTACCGCCAGCCGGTCAGCCGCAGCAGGGTCTCCGCGGTGCGCGGAGTGAACTGCGACGGCGTGATGCGCACCCTCCTCCAGCGCGGTCTGGTCGATGAGGCGGGCGCGGAACCCGAAACAGGTGCGATCCTGTACGTGACGACGAACTACTTTCTGGAGCGGATGGGCCTGCGCGGTCTGGACGAGCTCCCGGAACTCGCGCCCTTTCTCCCCGAGGCGGAGGCGATCGAGGCCGAGATGCTGGAAGGGGTCCCGTCGTTCGATCCGGACGCACCGGACGCAGATGCAGACGACACGACGACGACGGAACTTTGATGCGAAGCAGTGGCAGCGGCAGTGGCAGGAACAACGGGCGCGGCAAGCCCCGGGGGACCGGCGGGGGCGGTTCCCAGCCGAGGGGCGGCTCTGGAGGTCGTGACGAGCGGTCGAGGGGCGGCTCTGGAGGTCGCGACGAGCGGTCGAGGGGCGGCTCTGGAGGTCGCGACGAGCGGTCGAGGGGCGGCTCTGGAGGCCGTGACGACAGGCCGACGGGTGCGGGAGGCCGCGACGACGGGCCGAAGCGTCCGAGCAGGCCGCGTCCCGAGGAGCGTCGCTACGACGTAGGCCCCGGCGCCACCCACGAGGGCCCGAAGGCCGGGCGCGGCGGCGCGGCCCGGGGCGGCGCCAAGGGCGGCCCCAGGCAGAGCCAGCAGCGCGGCGGACGCACGGAGCCGGCGCGCTCCCGCGAGTACGAGACGCGGGCCGAGGAGCGCAACCGGGACCGGTACGCCGAGAAGAAGGACGTCAAGCTGCCCAAGACCTTCCCGGGCGCCGAGCAGGAGGGCGAGCGGCTTCAGAAGGTCCTCGCGCGCGCGGGCTACGGCTCCCGGCGTGCCTGCGAGGAGCTGATCGAGCAGGCGCGGGTCGAGGTCAACGGCGAGATCGTCCTGGAGCAGGGCAAGCGGGTCGACCCGGAGACCGACGAGGTCAAGGTGGACGGCCTGACGGTCGCCACCCAGTCGTACCAGTTCTTCTCGCTGAACAAGCCGGCCGGCGTCGTCTCCACGATGGAGGACACCGAGGGCCGTCAGTGCCTCGGCGACTACGTGACCAACCGCGAGACGCGGCTGTTCCACGTCGGGCGGCTCGACACCGAGACCGAGGGCGTCATCCTGCTCACCAACCACGGCGAGCTGGCCCACCGGCTGACCCACCCCAAGTACGGCGTGAAGAAGGTCTACCTCGCGCACATCGTGGGTCCCATCCCGCGTGACCTGGGCAAGCGGCTGAAGGACGGCATCCAGCTGGAGGACGGGTACGCGAAGGCGGACCACTTCCGGGTCGTCGAGCAGACCGGCAAGAACTACCTGGTCGAGGTGACCCTGCACGAGGGCCGCAAGCACATCGTGCGCCGGATGCTGGCGGAGGCCGGCTTCCCGGTCGACAAGCTGGTCCGCGTCTCCTTCGGCCCGATCACCCTGGGCGACCAGAAGTCGGGCTGGCTGCGCCGCCTGTCCAACACCGAGGTCGGCATGCTGATGAAGGAAGTCGAGCTTTAAGGACTCCTGGGGCTCCCAGGGCTTGTGCCTGACCGCACCCCCTTTTTATAGTCGTGGTGACTATTAAAAGGGGGGTGTTCGGCGTGCGGGGTTATGACAAGTACGCCCACGAACCCTTCGCCGTCACCGTCGACCTCGCCGTCCTCACGCTCCGCGCGGGCACCCTGCACGTCCTGCTCGTCGAGCGCGGCCAGGAGCCGTACGCCGGCCGGTGGGCGCTGCCGGGAGGCTTCGTGCGGCCGGACGAGTCCGCGGAGACGGCCGCCCGGCGGGAACTCGCCGAGGAGACCGGCCTGAAGGACGTCTCCGGGCTGCACCTCGAGCAGCTGCGCACCTACAGCGAACCCGACCGCGACCCCCGGATGCGGGTGGTCTCCGTCGCCTTCGCCGCGCTGCTGCCCGACGCCCCCGAGCCGACGGGCGGCGGCGACGCGGCCCAGGCCCGCTGGCTGCCGTACGACGACGCGAAGCCGCTCGCCTTCGACCACGACCGGATCATGGCCGACGCCCACGACCGGGTCGGCGCCAAACTCGAGTACACCTGCCTCGCCACCGCCTTCTGCCCGCCCGAGTTCACCCTCGGCGAGCTTCAGCAGGTCTACGAGACGGTGTGGGGGACCGGCCTGGACCGGCCCAACTTCCGCCGCAAGGTGCTCGCCACCCCGGGCTTCGTCGAGCCCGTGCCCGGCGGCGCGCGCCTCACCGGCGGCCGCGGCAAGCCCGCCGCCCTCTACCGTGCGGGCGCCGCCACCGCGCTCCACCCGCCCCTGCTGCGACCGCCCCGGGAAGGACGATCCGCATGACCACCTCGACCACCGTCAGGAAGCGCGCCACCGGGGCCCTGCTGGGACTCGCGCTGGGGGACGCGCTCGGGTTTCCGACCGAGTTCAACGACGTTTTGTCGATCCTCGCCAAGTGCGGGCCCTGGCGGGAGATGGAACTGCCGAAGCGCGCATTCGTCTCCGACGACACCCAGATGACCCTCGCCGTGGGGCGGGCCATGCGGACCGCCATGGACCGGGGGCTGCTCGTGCCGACGGCGCTCGCGCGCCCGCTGCGCGCGGAGTTCGTGGACTGGTACCAGTCGCCGGACAACAACCGGGCCCCGGGGCGGACCTGCCTGACGGCGTGCAACCTGCTCAAGGACGAGAAGCGCGGCTGGCAGGACGCCAGCCAGATCGGCTCCAAGGGCTGTGGCGCCAACATGCGGGTGGCCCCCGTCGGGCTCGCTCCCGGGCTCAGCGAGGAGCAGCGTGCGGGCGCCGCCCAGCTCCAGTCCGCCCTCACCCACGGGCACCCCACCGCGCTCGCCGCCTCCGACCTCACCGCCCACGCCGTCCGGCTGCTCACCCAGGGCGCCCAGCCGACGGCCCTGGTCGGGCTCCTGAGGGCCTACGCCGTCGACAACCGCTCCCGCTACCACCACCGCTGGCTCGGCGACCTGTGGACCCGCGGCCAGGACCCCACCCCGGAGCACTTCATCGAGCGCGGCTGGGACGAGTGCCTCGGCATGCTGGACCGGCTCCGGGAGGCGCTGCGCGACCCCGCGCCCGAGACCGACCCGTGTCTGGCCACGGGGGCGGGATGGGTCGCCGAGGAGGCCATGGCGACCGGTCTGCTGTGCTTCCTGCTGTTCCCCGACGAGCCGGTGACCGCGCTGCGCCGGGCCGCCTGCTCCTCCGGGGACTCCGACTCCATCGCCTGTCTGACGGGCGCCTTCGCGGGCGCGTACGCGGGGGCCGACGCCTGGCCGAGGGCGTGGGCGGACCGGATCGAGTACCAGGGAGAGCTGGTGACCCTCGGGGCGCTCTGGGACCAGTGACCCGCCCCGGGCTCAGGTCAGTCTGATCGCGCCGCCCTCGACGGTGATCTGCTCCTCGGGCAGCGGCTTCGTCGCCGGGCCGCCGGCCACCGAGCCGTCGGCGATGCGGAACTCGCTCTTGTGACAGGGGCAGTGGATGATGCCGTCGGCGACGCTGCCGACGGTGCAGCCCTGATGGGTGCAGATCGCGGAGAACGCCTTGAAGTCGTCCTTCGTCGGCTGGGTGACGACGACCTTCTCCCGCGCGAAGATCTTGCCGCCGCCGACGGGGATGTCGGTGGTCTTCGCCAGCTCCTGGCCGGCGGAGGCCTTCGGGGACTGCTCGGACGAGGAGCCGTCCTCGTTGCCGTACTCGCCGCAGCCCGTGGCGAGCGCGGCGGCCGCGCCGCCCGTCGCCAGGAGGACCGTGCGCCGTGTCGCGGGGAGGGTCATGTCGTCACTCCGAAAGTGCGGAAGAACCAGAAGGCCGAGGTCAGCCAGATGATCGTGAGCACGGCGAAGACGAGCCCGCCGACGATCGGCAGGAGCCACCCCGGCAGTCGCTCCGAGCGGAGCAGCAGCATCTTGGCACTGAATGCGCCGAAGAAGAAGCAACCCAGGAGGGAGTGCCACATAACGCGCGTTTCGTATGTCTGATAGCCAAGCGCGTACAGGCAGTGCACCGCAACCGGGACCGCGATCAGAAAAGCGGCCCGGCCCGACCAGCGGTGCAGCGTGCCGGACCAGGCGGGCCCCGGCAGCTTGCCGTACAGCATCGAGGCCGAGACGAGCTGGACCAGCGCGAAGAACATCGCGGCCGTCGCCAGCCAGGACTTGACCGCGCCCGTGCTGCTGAAGCCGGCCAGGTTGAAGGCCGTCCCGGCCGGGTCGTGGACCTTGCCGTACACGCCCAGGGCGAGCGCCACGGCGGCGGCGGCCAGCGCCGGGACGAGGTAGCGGGCCGGGTGCGGGACGCGCCGCGCGGGGTCGGGGCCGGGGAAACTCTGGGTGGCGGCGTTCGGGTCGACGGTCATGGTGGCTCCCTGCTCGAAGGGGTCAGGGCGTGGCGGGGCGGGCCGTGAGCTGCTGTCCGTCGACCGTCACCGCGCCGGTCTCCGGGTCGATGCGGGGCGCGGGGGAGGGCTTGCCGTCGCGGGTGAGGATGCCGACCTGGGTGCCGTCCTTCAGCACGATCCAGCCGCCGTCGATCTTCGCGGAGCGCACGGTGGCCGTCGCCCGCCACAGCCCGGACGGCTTCGCCGCCCGGTCCGCCGAGAAGGCGTGCCGCCCGCCGCCCACCTCGACCGTGCCGTCGATCCGCTTGCCGTCCTCGAGCGTGCCGTCGAGTTTCGCGCCGTGCTCGCCGGTGAGCCGGAGCGTGCCGTCGTCCTCGACGTCTCCCTTGAGCCAGGACTCCTCGGTGTGGCCGTCGCAGTAGTACGCGATCGCCTTGCCGTCGCGGACGGAGACGGCGACGGCCGCCGCGTCGTCGTCCGTGCGGCCGGCGTAGTCGGCGGCGGCGGCCGGGACACGGGAGGGGGAGGGGGTGGCGGGGCTGGGGGCGGTCGAGGCGGCGCTCCGGGCGGGGGCCGGACTCGGTGACTTCTCCTCGTACGAGGACGAGGCGGTCTTCGTCCCCGTCGTCGCGTTGAGCGTCAGCAGGAACAGGCCGAGCACCAGTCCCGCGAGAAGGGTGAGCAGGGGTCCTGGACGCTTCATTTCGGGCCTTCCCCGATGCGGGTGTCCTGCCGTCAGAGTGCCATGAGAGCGCAGGTCGCACCCGCCGTAAAGGGCGTACGGGGGCGTTCTCGTCTCGGCACGCGGGCGGCACGCGCCGGACCGGCGGGGGCTGACTAGGCTGACCGCGTCAGGAGCCGTAGTCGGCAGTCGGAACTTCAGCAAGGAGCAGCGCCGTGGCGGTACGAGCGGTCCGGGGAGCCGTCCAACTCGAGCGGGACGAGGCCGGCCACATGGACGAGCAGGTCGGAGCCCTGCTCACCGCTGTCCTGGAGCGGAACTCGCTCGGCGCCGACGACCTGATCAGCATCTGGTTCACGGCCACGCCCGACCTGCACAGCGACTTCCCGGCGGCCGCGGCCCGCAAGCTCGGCATCGTCGACGTGCCGCTGATCTGCGCCCAGGAACTCGACATCGCGGGCGCCATGCCGAGGGTCGTGCGCATACTCGCGCACGTCGAGACCGACACGGCGCGCGCCGACATCAACCACGTCTACCTCGGTGCCGCGGCCGCCCTGCGCAGGGACATCGCGCAGTGAGGACCGCGCTCGTCATCGGAACGGGGCTGATCGGCACGTCCGCCGCGCTGGCCCTCGCCCAGCGGGGTGTCGTCGTCCACCTCGCCGACCACGACCCCGGGCAGGCCCGTACGGCGGCGGCGCTCGGCGCCGGCACCGACGCGGAGCCCGAGGGCCCTGTCGACCTCGCGATCGTCGCCGCTCCGCCCGCCCATGTGGCCGCTGTGCTCGCCGACGCGATGCGCCGTGGGGTGGCCCGCGGCTACCTCGACGTGGCCAGCGTGAAGGGCGGGCCGCGCCGTGAGCTGCAGGCCCTCGGCCTCGACCTGTCGGCGTACATCGGCACCCACCCCATGTCCGGCCGGGAGAAGTCGGGGCCGCTGGCCGCGACCGGTGACCTCTTCGAGGGCCGCCCCTGGGTGCTGACGCCGACCCGGGACACCGACACCGAGGTCCTGAACCTGGCCCTGGAGCTGGTCTCCCACTGCCGTGCCGTCCCGGTGGTCATGGACGCGGACGCCCACGACCGCGCGGTGGCGCTGGTCTCCCACATGCCGCACCTGGTCTCCAGCATGGTCGCGGCGCGTCTGGAGCACGCCGAGGAGGCCGCCGTGCGGCTGTGCGGGCAGGGGATCAGGGACGTCACCCGGATCGCCGCCTCCGACCCCGGCATGTGGATCGACATCCTGTCCGCGAACCCGGGGCCGGTCGCCGACCTGCTCACCGACGTCGCCGCCGACCTGGAGGAGACGGTCCAGTCCCTGCGCGCCCTCCAGTCCTGCGACGACGCCAAGCGCCGCGAGGGCGCCGACGGCGTCCAGGACGTGCTGCGTCGCGGCAACGCGGGCCAGGTCCGGGTCCCCGGCAAGCACGGGGCCGCTCCGCGGGCGTACGAGGTGGTGGCGGTGCTCATCGACGACCAGCCCGGCCAGCTGGCCCGCATCTTCGCCGACGCCGGACGGGCGGGCGTCAACATCGAGGACGTCCGCATCGAGCACGCGACCGGGCAGCAGGCGGGTCTGGTGCAGCTGATGGTCGAGCCGAAGTCCGCGGTGGTGCTGTCCTCGGCGTTGCGCGAGAGGGGCTGGGCGATCCGGCAGTAGGGGCGTCCCGCGGCCCCGGGCGCCCGGTGCCGACCAGGTACCGGCCGGACGAGTGACGCGCGGCCGGTAACCTTGTGCGGGGCGCGGTCGCGTCCCGCACATCCACCGCCTCGCACCAGGAAGGTGTCCCCCCGTGGAAAACGGCGCCGCCCAGCCCGTGATTGTCGCCATAGACGGCCCCTCGGGCACGGGCAAGTCGAGCACGTCCAAGGCCGTGGCCGCCCAGCTGGGGCTGAGCTACCTGGACACCGGTGCCCAGTACCGGGCGATCACGTGGTGGATGGTGACCAACGGGATCGACCTCGAGGACCCCACGGCGATCGCCGCCGTCGCCGGCAAGCCGGAGATCCTCTCCGGCACCGACCCGGCCGCCCCGACGATCACGGTCGACGGCATCGACGTGGCCGGCCCGATCCGTACGCAGGAGGTCACCGCCAAGGTCAGCGCGGTGAGCGCCGTACCCGAGGTGCGGACCCGGATCACCGAGCTCCAGCGCTCGCTGGCGGCCGGCACCGAGAAGGGGATCGTCGTCGAGGGCCGTGACATCGGTACGACCGTGCTGCCCGGCGCCGACCTGAAGGTCTTCCTCACCGCCTCTCCGGAGGCCCGTGCCGCCCGGCGCAGCGGCGAGCTGAAGGGCGCGGACGTCAAGAGCACCCGGGAGGCGCTGATCAAGCGGGACGCGGCCGACTCGTCCCGCAAGACCTCCCCGCTCGCCAAGGCGGACGACGCCGTCGAGGTCGACACCACCGAGCTGACGCTGGCCCAGGTCATCGAGTGCGTCGTCACCCTCGTCGAGGAGAAGCGGACCGCGAAGTGACTGCCGGGTCCACGCCCTCCGAGAAGGGCGCCGAGGTCGGGCGGCGCATCGGCGTCGGCCTGATGTACGGGCTGTTCAAGCCGCGGGTGCTCGGCGCCTGGAAGGTGCCGGCGAGCGGCCCGCTGATCTTCGCGATCAACCACTCGCACAACGTCGACGGCCCGATGGTGATGGGCGTGGCGCCCCGGCCGACGCACTTCCTGATCAAGAAGGAAGCGTTCATCGGCCCTCTCGACCCGTTCCTGACCGCCATCGGCCAGCTCAAGGTCGACCGGGACACCACCGACCGGACGGCGATCACCCGCGCGCTGGGCGTGCTGGAGAACGGCGGGGTCCTCGGGATCTTCCCGGAGGGCACCCGTGGCGAGGGCGACTTCGCCGCCCTGCGCGCCGGGCTCGCGTACTTCGCGGTGCGCGGCGGGGCCCCGATCGTGCCCGTCGCCGTGCTGGGAAGTTCCGAACGGCGCGGACGGTTGATAAAGGCACTGCCCCCGCTGCGCTCCCGGGTCGACGTCGTCTTCGGCGATCCGTTCGACGCGGGCGACGGCAGCGGACTGCGTACCCGCAGGGCGCTGGACGCGGCCACCGAACGCATCCAGAAACAGCTGGCCGCACACCTGGAAAACGCCAGGCGCCTGACCGGGCGCTGAGCGACACTGAATACCGAGTAGTGGATCAACCAGAACAAAACGGCTGCTCCACCGATCACCACGATGAACGACGAGGTACGGACTTCATGAACGACCACATCCAGCCCGACGGCTCGGAAGCCTTCGAGCACGATCACGGGGCGCTCGGCGACGCCGAGTACGCGGAGTTCATGGAGCTCGCCGCCGTCGAGGGCTTCGACGTCGAGGACGTCGAGGGGGCGATCGAGGCCGCCGGGCACGGGCCACTGCCGGTGCTCGCCGTCATCGGCCGTCCGAACGTCGGCAAGTCGACTCTGGTGAACCGGATCATCGGCCGTCGCGAGGCCGTCGTCGAGGACAAGCCGGGCGTCACCCGCGACCGCGTCACCTACGAGGCCGAGTGGGCGGGCCGCCGCTTCAAGCTCGTCGACACCGGCGGCTGGGAGCAGGACGTCCTCGGGATCGACGCCTCCGTGGCCGCGCAGGCCGAGTACGCGATCGAGGCCGCCGACGCCGTCGTCTTCGTCGTCGACGCCAAGGTCGGCGCCACCGACACCGACGAGGCGGTCGTGCGGCTGCTGCGCAAGGCCGGCAAGCCCGTCGTGCTGGCCGCCAACAAGGTCGACGGCCTGAGCGGCGAGGCCGACGCGGCCTCCCTGTGGTCCCTGGGCCTCGGCGAGCCGCACCCGGTCTCCGCTCTGCACGGCCGAGGCACCGGCGACATGCTGGACGCCGTCCTGGAGGCGCTCCCGGAGGCCCCCGAGCAGACCTTCGGCACCGCGGTCGGCGGCCCGCGCCGCATCGCGCTCATCGGCCGCCCGAACGTCGGCAAGTCCTCGCTGCTCAACAAGGTGGCCGACGAGGATCGGGTCGTCGTCAACGAGATCGCCGGCACCACCCGCGACCCGGTCGACGAGCTGATCGAACTCGGCGGCGTGACCTGGAAGTTCGTCGACACGGCGGGCATCCGCAAGCGCGTCCACCTCCAGCAGGGCGCCGACTACTACGCCTCGCTGCGCACCGCGGCCGCCGTCGAGAAGGCCGAGGTGGCGGTCATCCTGATCGACGCCTCCGAGTCCATCTCGGTCCAGGACCAGCGCATCGTCACCATGGCCGTCGACGCGGGCCGCGCCCTCGTCATCGCCTACAACAAGTGGGACACCCTCGACGAGGAGCGCCGCTACTACCTGGAGCGGGAGATCGAGACCGAGTTCGCCCAGGTCGCGTGGGCGCCCCGGGTGAACGTCTCGGCGCGCACCGGCCGGCACATGGAGAAGCTGGTCCCGGCGATCGAGGCCGCCCTGGCCGGCTGGGAGACCCGCGTCCCGACGGGCCGTCTCAACGCCTTCCTGGGCGAGCTGGTCGCCGCCCACCCGCACCCGGTCCGGGGCGGCAAGCAGCCGCGCATCCTGTTCGGCACCCAGGCCGGGACCAAGCCCCCGCGGTTCGTCCTCTTCGCCTCCGGCTTCATCGAGGCGGGCTACCGGCGCTTCATCGAGCGCCGCCTGCGCGAGGAGTTCGGCTTCGAGGGCACGCCGATCCACATCTCGGTGCGGGTGCGCGAGAAGCGCGGCGCCAACAAGAAGAAGTAACGGCGACACGGCTGGAGGGCGGCACCCGTCACGGGCTG
>NZ_JBHWUW010000070.1:0-39562 GCF_042737245.1 Streptomyces sp. NPDC060002 | reverse complement strand
CCCCTTGTGCGTGGGGTGCCGGGCCTCTGCCGTGCTGACGACCTGGGTCAGTGCCTACCGGCCCGGGTCGGGGTACCGACGCGCTGCGTCAGTGGGAGTGGCCGTGGCCGTGGCCCCCGGCGGCCGGCTCTTCCTCTTCCTTCTTCTCGACGACCAGGGTCTCGGTCGTCAGGAGGAGGGAGGCGATGGAGGCGGCGTTCTCCAGGGCGGAGCGGGTGACCTTGACCGGGTCGATGACGCCGGCCTTGACCAGGTCGCCGTACTCGCCGGTCGCGGCGTTGAAGCCCTGGCCCTTGTCGAGCTCGGCGACCTTGGAGGTGATGACGTAGCCCTCGAGGCCCGCGTTCTCGGCGATCCAGCGCAGCGGCTCGACGACGGCGCGGCGGACGACGGCGACACCGGTGGCCTCGTCGCCGGTCTTGCCCAGGCCGTCCTCCAGCACCTTGGCGGCGTGGACGAGCGCGGAGCCACCACCGGAGACGATGCCCTCCTCGACCGCGGCGCGGGTCGCGGAGATGGCGTCCTCGAGACGGTGCTTCTTCTCCTTCAGCTCCACCTCGGTGGCGGCGCCGACCTTGATGACGCACACGCCGCCGGCCAGCTTCGCGAGGCGCTCCTGGAGCTTCTCGCGGTCCCAGTCGGAGTCGGTGTTCTCGATCTCGGCCTTGATCTGGCCGACCCGGCCCTGGACCTCGGAGGAGTCGCCGGCACCGTCGACGACCGTGGTGTCGTCCTTGGTGACGGTGACGCGGCGGGCGGAGCCGAGCACGTCGACGCCGACCTGGTCGAGCTTGAGGCCGACCTCTTCGGAGATGACGGTGGCGCCGGTGAGGACCGCGAGGTCCTGGAGCATCGCCTTGCGACGGTCACCGAAGCCGGGAGCCTTGACGGCGACCGCGTTGAAGGTGCCGCGGATCTTGTTGACGACCAGGGTCGACAGGGCCTCGCCCTCGAGGTCCTCGGCGATGATCAGCAGCGGGCGGGAGGAGTTGGTCTGGATGACCTTCTCCAGCAGCGGCAGCAGGTCCCCGATGGAGGAGATCTTGCCCTGGTTGATGAGGATGTAGGGGTCCTCGAGGACGGCCTCCATGCGCTCCTGGTCCGTCACGAAGTACGGCGACAGGTAGCCCTTGTCGAAGGCCATGCCCTCGGTGAAGTCCAGCTCCAGGCCGAAGGTGTTGGACTCCTCGACGGTGATGACACCGTCCTTGCCGACCTTGTCCATCGCCTCGGCGATGAGCTCGCCGACCTGCGTGTCCTGCGCGGACAGCGCGGCGACGGCAGCGATGTCGGCCTTGTCCTCGATCGGGCGGGCGGTCGCGAGGAGCTCCTCGGACACGGCCTTGACGGCGGCGTCGATGCCCTTCTTCAGGGCGGCCGGGGAGGCGCCCGCGGCGACGTTCCGCAGACCCTCGCGCACGAGCGCCTGGGCGAGCACGGTGGCGGTGGTCGTACCGTCACCCGCGATGTCGTTGGTCTTGGTCGCCACCTCCTTCACCAGCTGGGCACCGAGGTTCTCGTACGGGTCGTCGAGCTCGACCTCGCGGGCGATCGTGACACCGTCGTTGGTGATGGTGGGGGCGCCGAACTTCTTGTCGATGACGACGTTGCGGCCCTTGGGGCCGATCGTCACCTTGACCGTGTCGGCAAGCTTGTTGACGCCGCGCTCGAGGGCGCGACGGGCGTCCTCGTCGAACTTCAGGATCTTCGCCATGGGAGCGGTTCAGCCCTCTCGGAAAACGTGGGAGAAACGAACTGCGCCCCCAGCACCCGGCTTCACAAAGTCGCGGGGCCAGGAGCGCAGTTCACTGCAAAACTGGGTGAATTACTTCTCGATGATCGCGAGCACGTCGCGAGCCGAGAGGACGAGGTACTCCTCGCCGTTGTACTTCACCTCGGTACCGCCGTACTTGCTGTACAGGACGACGTCGCCGACCTTGACGTCGAGCGGCAGGCGCTCGCCGTTCTCGAAGCGACCCGGGCCCACGGCGAGGACAGCCCCCTCCTGGGGCTTCTCCTTCGCGGTGTCCGGGATGACCAGGCCAGAGGCGGTGGTCTGCTCGGCGTCGAGCGGCTGGACCACAATGCGGTCCTCGAGCGGCTTGATGGCAACCTTGGAGCTGGTGGTCGTCACGATCCGACCTCCCCCTTCGGAGATCTCACGGGGCTAACTGTCTGAGGTGGCGACCAGGTGGATCCGTCGTCGCGGGTGCCGGACCTGCCCG
This sequence comes from Streptomyces sp. NPDC060002, assembly GCF_042737245.1. Taxonomy (NCBI): domain Bacteria; kingdom Bacillati; phylum Actinomycetota; class Actinomycetes; order Kitasatosporales; family Streptomycetaceae; genus Streptomyces; species Streptomyces sp. NPDC060002. Next base: position 37,337 of record NZ_JBHWUW010000070.1, on the reverse strand, counting down.
TCGCTATTGGCACTCTCCAGTGGGGAGTGCCAGACCTGAGACTATGACCGTGATTAGCACTCGGTCAAGCGGAGTGCCAATGCCCGCGGCGCGTCGGCCGGTTTTCAGCCTGGGGAGTGTCCTTTGTTGCCGCGTGTTCGTGTGGTCCCCCGGGCCAGGGGCTGCCGCCCCCAGGCCCCCCGCTTCGGCCCCTGGCACAGGCCTCGTCCCCGAACTCCCGCAGAGGGGGTGCCCCCGGACGGGCTGAAAACAGACCCGCTGAAATCAGAACCCCGGCGCTCAGACGTAGTCCTCCAGCCTGGCCACCGTCAGGCGCTGCTCCTGTACGTGTCGCAGCAGGCGGGTCGTCCGTTCTCTCAGGCCCGGGCCCGTCGACTCGTCCGGGGCTACGGCGATGATGTCGCCGGGGTGGAGGCGGTGGGGGCCGTGGGTGTAGGTGAGGCCGGTGGGGCCCATCGCGGCGCGCCAGAGGACGACGGCCTCGATGCCGCAGTCGGCGGCGGCGCGTCGCGTGGTCGTGTCGTAGATGCCGTAGGGCGGGCGGAAGAGGCGGGGGCGCAGGCCGAAGCGGGAGCGGAGCTTGTCCTGCTGGCCGCAGATCTCGGCGCGCTGGCCGGCGTAGGGCAGACCGCGCAGGGCCGGGTGGTCCAGGGTGTGGTTCTGGATGTTCGCGCCGACGGACCGGAGGCGGGCGAAGTGGGCGTAGCCCGGGCCCACCACGCGGTCCGTGAGGAACAGGCTCACCGGGAGGCGCAGTTCGCGGACCATGTCGACGAAACGGGGGTCGCGTTCGGCGCCGTCGTCGTAGGTGAGGAAGACGACCCTGTCGGTGGTCGGGACGTGGTCGACGACCGGTGGGAAGGCCGCTCCCGGGCTGCCCGCCAGGGAGCGGGCGGGGTGGCGCGGCGCGGGGGCCATGGGTGCCGTCAGGCCCCAGCGACGGTACGCGTCCTGCCCGGCCGGGCCGTGCGGGCGGACCCGGGCGGCGGCCTTCTTGCCGAGCCGTTCGATCGGGTCGACGGACTGGGCGCAGCCCGCCAGGGTCGCCAGTGCCGTGAGGGTCGTCAGGATCAGCAGTACGGCCGGCAGCCCCCGCGTCCTCACAGGTAGTCCTCCAGTCGCGCCACCGCGTATCCCTTCGCCGTGACCTTGTTCAGGAACCGGCGGACCATGTCGGGCATCGTGCCCTTCCAGTCGCCGCGGCCGCGGAAGTGGCTCAGGACGATGTCGCCCGGGTGGAGGTCCCGGTCCCACTCGCGGTACTCCCAGTGGTCGACGAAGACCTCCTCGGCCCAGAGCGGGACGTGGCGCACTCCGCAGGTCTTCGCGGCGCGCAGGGTGTCCTGGTCGTAGTTGCCGAAAGGCGGCCGGAAGAGGGTGGGGCGCTTGCCGTAGCGCTTCTCGATCACGTCCTGCATGCCGCAGATCTCGCGCTTCTGGCGGGCGTAGGAGAGGGCGGGCAGGTAGGGGTGGTGCAGGGTGTGGTTGTTCAGCCCCACGCCCCGGTCCTGCATCTGCTTGAAGTAGCCGTAGTCGTCCTTGACCAGGTAGTCGCTGAGGAAGGCGGTGTACGGGATCTTCAGCTCGCTCATCATGCGCAGGAACGCCGGGTCCTTCTCGGCGCCGTCGTCGATCGTGAGGAAGACGACCCGGTCCCTGGTCGGGATCGTGGTGAAGACCGGCGGGAGGCCGAGTTCCTCGTGATCGTCGACCTCGAAGCCCTTGCGGGTGGTGATCTCCGGTGTGTGCGCGGGCGGCGCCGGGGGTGTCAACGGGACCTGCTTCAGGCCCCAGCGCTTCGCCGCGGCGACCCGGGCCCGGTGCGCGGCGCGGAGCCTGTTGGCGTACGAGTGCAGGGCGCGGGCGGGCGGGGCCGCGGGGGGCGGCCCCGCCTTCTCGGGCTGCTGGCCCGGAGCGGGGCGCGCCGGGCGGCCGGCGCCCTCGCCGCCTCCCGCGCAGCCCGAGGCGATGGTGGCCAGCGCGAGGACGGCGATCAGGCTCCGCACGCCCGCACGCCCGCGCATCCGGCAGCGCCGACGCGACACCCTAGAACAGCCGCGCTTGTCATCATTTTGTACGACAGGTCCCATGGCGCCGGATCCTCGCAGTCACCGTCCCGGAACCCCGTCCGACACCGCTGCCGGGGCCACACCGTCCACCGACTGGCCCAAAGAGCCCGGCAGCGGCGGGCGGTGACCTGCGCGGCGGGCGGCTGGTCGACAATGAGGTGGTGAACGACCTCGCTCCCCTCCTGAACCCCGAGGGCCGTGCCCTCCTCGACCTGGTGCGTGGCACCGCGCCCGCCGAGGAGCTCGCCGTCGCCACCCGGCTGCGCCGCGAGCACCCCGCCGATCTGGTGTCCGCGGCGCTCGGCCAGGCCCGGCTGCGGCAGCGGGCGGCGGCGAAGTTCGGGGCCGAGGACGCGGAGCGGATGTTCTTCACGCCGAACGGGGTGGAGCAGTCGACGCGTACGAGTGTCGCCGCCCACCGGGCCGAGCGCATGAAGGCGCTCGGCGTGACGTCCGTCGCCGACCTGTGCTGCGGGATCGGCGGTGACGCGATCGCGCTCGCCCGGGCCGGGATCCGGGTGCTGGCCGTGGACCGGGACCCGGTCACGGCGGAGGTGGCCCGCGCGAACGCCGAAGCGCTGGGGCTGAGCCAACTGATCGAGGTGCGCGAGGCGGACGTCACCGAGGTGGACACCGGTGGCTACGACGCCGTGTTCGTCGATCCGGCGCGCAGGGGAGGCCGCGGGCGCATCTTCGATCCCGAGGCGTACTCGCCGCCCCTGTCGTGGGCGGTCGGCGCCGCCCTCGCCGCCCCGCGCGCCGCCCTGAAGATCGCGCCCGGTGTGCCGCACGAGGCGATCCCGGCCGAGGCCGAGGCCGAGTGGATCTCGGACGGCGGGGACGTGAAGGAGGCGGTGCTGTGGTTCGGCACCGAGCCCAGGGCCGTGCGGGCCACCCTGCTCCCGGGGCCGCGGACCCTGCTCGGCTCCGGGCTGCCCGACCCGGACGTCCGGCCGGTCGGGCGGTATCTGTACGAGCCCGACGGCGCCGTCATCCGGGCCCATCTGGTCGCCGACGTGGCCCGGGAGCTCGACGGCGGGCTGATCGACGAGACCATCGCGTACATCACCGCCGACACCCTGCGCCCCACCCCGTACGCCACCGCCTACGAGATCACCGACCGGCTCCCGTTCAACGTGAAGAAGCTGAAGGCGCTGCTGCGGGAGCGGGGGGTCGGGATCCTGACCGTGAAGAAGCGGGGGTCCGCGGTGGAGCCGGAGGAGCTGCGGAAGAAGGTGCTTCCCAAGGGGCAGGGGCCGAATTCGGCGACCGTGTTCCTGACGCGGGTGGCGGGGGCGCCGACGATGCTCGTCGGGGCCCCCGCCAGGCCGGCCGTTACTGCCGGTGGAGCGTCTTGAGCGGTGCCAGGTTCGGCTGGGCGCCGACCTGGCCGGGACGCTGCACGGTGGTGGCCGGGGCGTCGCCGTCGGTGCGCGCGGCGAAGGCGCTCGCCGACGTGCTCGGCGGGATGACGCCGTTGAAGTACGGGTGGTAGTCGACGTAGGCGCTGCCCGGACCCATCGTGGCGCCCACGGTGTTCAGCGCGGCCGGGGAGATCGAGCTGTTGACGCCGAAGGCCGCCGTGAAGTTGACGCTGGCCGTCTCACGCTGGAAGTAGCTGGTGAGCTCGGCCGACGGGGCGGCGGCGCTGCTGGTCCACAGGAGCGGCCCGAAGACGTTCATCGCCGAGGCCGCCGACACGCCGTCGCGCCAGGAGCCGGAGTAGGCGAGGCCGGTCTGGCTCGGCGCGGACCACCAGAACATCGCGATGGCCACCGAGATCGACGGATCCGTGGTACCCGAGATCGGGTAGTACGAGTACGTCGACGGCCAGCGCGAGAAGCTCGAGTGGGTCAGCGCGTACTTCGCCGCCGAGCCGACCGTGATGATCATGGTCTTGTCCGGGTTCAGGCTGTTGAGGTACGTCTGCACCGACGCGGTCAGCTTGTTGCCGTTGGTGAGCACGACACCGCCCGCGCTGGCGGCGCCGTCGGAGCCGGCCGCGGCCGCCGCCGAGAGAGCCGCGCGGTACTCGGTGCCGCCGGCCAGGAAGACGTACTTGGGGGCGGAGCTGATGGTCTTGCTCACCATCACCGAGGTCGCGTATCGGTCCGCGCCGGTCAGCCGTACGGGGACGTAGCCGAGCGCCTTCACCTGGTTGAGGACGTTGTTGTCGAGGACGGACGCGCTGCCGACCAGGTACACGGGCTTGCCCGGCTGCAGCATCCGCTTCAGCTCGTTCTTCGTCGTCGAGGACAGCCCGGTCTTCTGGGTCATCAGCACCGGGCCCTCCTTCCGGCCGGCCAGGGCGGGCGCGGCGACGGCGTACGCCGGGTCGTCCTGGTTGACCAGCACCGCGGACTTGGCGTTCATCAGGCCGGGCTCGCTCTGGCCGACGGTGTTCCAGGTCCAGCGGGAGGAGGCGGTGGCGGTGAGGTAGTCGTTGGCGCCCCAGACCCGCGCGGTGCTGTTCTTGCGCAGGGCCTGCCAGCTGGGGTTCCCGACGTAGTTGCTCTGCGCCGCGCCGGTGACCGGGGTCAGCTCGCCGGTCACCGTGTCGACGTACTCGACGGTGTGCACGTCGTCGCTGTTCGGCGAGGTGTGGGCGTCGAAGACGATCCGCTTGCCAGTGGGTGACCAGGACGGAGCGGCGTACCGGCGTGGGCCGGTGGTGAGCTGCTTGACGTCGGTGCCGTCGGCGTTCGCCGTGAAGATCTGGGGGTTGCCGTCGGTGTCCTTGCGGACGAACGCCAGCTTGGTGCCGTCCGGCGACCAGGCGGGCTGCTCGGCGTCGGCCAGTGCGAGCTTGACCGTGTTCGCGGCGCCGTCGTAGACGTACACGCCGGCACCGGCGTTGCAGCTGCCCGCGCGGCGCTCGAAGGCGACGAGGCCCTTGACGTTCACGCTCGGTTCGGAGTCGCAGACGGTGGCCGGTTCCAGGTTCGCCGGCAGCAGCGGGCCGGGCGCCCACGACGCGTCGGAGGGACCGTAGGCGAGCTGGCCGCCGCTGGCGAAGACGACGTAACGGCCGCCGTTCCAGAAGGTCAGGTCCTCGTACGGGGCGCTGGAGCGCAGGCCCTGCGCCCACGGCAGGGTGATCTTCTTGGTGCCGTTGGGCAGCACGCTGGAGATCTGGCCGGAGACGCTGACCACGCGGCTTCCGTCCGGCGCCCAGGTGGCGTAACTCCCCACGTTGGGGATCGTGCTGGTACTGCCGGTGACGGGGTCGATCAGCAACCCTCCGTCGTTGAGGATCCTGCCTTCGGTGCCCGGCCAGGGCCCGGCGTCGTCGGCGACGGCGCCGGGTGCGGCGGCCAGGGTGCCCGCGGCGGCGAGCGCCGCCACGGTGGCGAGCGCCGCGGCACGGCGGCGCGTGAACAGTCTCAAGTTGTAGACCCCCGGGGATCATGTGATGGCGCATGCTGTCGATGGAGCCGCGCGCGGGCCTGGTCGGCGTCGTCCCCCGTCGCCAATACCTTCGGCCACACAGTCGTTTCACAGCGGCCGGATCACTCTAAGTCGCCGCAGGCGCAAAGGGAACGGGAATACAAGCAACATGTGTTCGAAGTTGCCGGAAGTTGCCGGAAGTTGCCGGTTTTCGAGCTGCTTCAGGTCCCACGGCACTCGTCGGCCCGTGCCCGCAGCAGCTCCCGTTCCCGCTCGTTGCCCGTCAGCTCCGCCGCCCGCTCGAACTCGGCCCTCGCCTCCGCCGTCCGGCCCAGCCGCAGCAGCAGGTCGCCGCGGACGCTGGGCAGGAGGTGGTAGTCGCGGAGCGTCGGTTCGGCGACGAGGCTGTCGACGATCTCCAGCGCGGGCCCCGGACCGTCCGCCATCGACACGGCGACCGCGCGGTTGAGTTCGACGACCGGCGACGGGGTCCGGGCGGCCAGCAGTCCGTACAGGGTGGCGATGGCCGTCCAGTCGGTGTCCTCGTAGGTGTGGGCGTGCGCGTGGCAGGCGGCCACGGCGGCCTGGAGGGCGTAGGGGCCGGGAGCGCCGGTCGCGGTGGCGCCGGACCGGTCGAGGGCGGCGATGCCCCGGGCGACGAGCATGCGGTTCCAGCGGCGCCGGTCCTGATCCTTCAGGAGGACGGGCCTGCCGTCGGGGGCGGTGCGGGCGGCCGTGCGGGACGCCTGGAACTCCAGCAGCGAGACCAGACCGTGGACCTCGGGCTCCTTCGGCATCAGGGCCGCCAGCTGCCGGGCCAGCCGCAACGCGTCCTCGCACAGTGCCGGGCGCAGCCAGTCGTCGCCTGCGGTGGCCGCGTACCCCTCGTTGAAGATGAGGTAGATGACGTCGAGGACCGAGCCGAGCCGGGCCTCGCGGTCGGGTCCGTAGGGCACCTCGAAGGCGATGTTCCTGGTGGCCAGGGTCTTCTTGGCGCGGACGATGCGCTGGGCGACGGTCGGTTCGGGGACCAGGAAGGCGCGGGCGATCTCGGGTGTGCTCAGGCCGCCGAGCAGGCGCAGGGTGAGGGCGATGCGAGCCTCGGCGGACAGCACCGGGTGACAGGCGGTGAAGACGAGCCTGAGCAGGTCGTCGTCGATGGCGTCGGGGTCGGCGGGCTCCTCCGGCGGGGCCGTCGGGTCCAGGCCGCGGCCGATCTCCTGGAGCTTGCGGGCGTAGTTCTCCCGGCGGCGGACCAGGTCGACGGCGCGATGCCGGGCGGTGGCGGTGAGCCAGGCGCCGGGGTTGTCCGGCACCCCGTCGCGCGGCCACTGCTCCAGCGCGGCGACCAGCGCGTCCTGCGCCAGCTCCTCCGCGATGCCGACATCCCGGACGACCCGGGCGACGGCGGCGATGACGCGGGGAGACTCGAGACGGAAAACAGTCTCGATGGCGGTACGCGGATCCTTGGCGGTACGAGGATCCGAGGCGGCGCGGGGATCCGGGGCAGTACGGGGATCCGAGGCGCCGTAAGCGTCCAACGCGGTACGGGAATCCGAGGCGGCGCCGGAATCCGGAGCGGTACCGGGTTCCGAGGCGACGCCGCGATCCGGAGCGGTACGGGGATCCGAGGGGGGCTGTTGGTCCACAGCCCACCATCGAACACCCCGGCAGTCGTTCAGGCCAAGGAAGGCTCAGCCCTCCGCGATCTCCCGCACCTCACAGGTCACCGTCCAGTGCTCCTCGTGCACCTTCAGGAACCGCTTCGTCCACTCGATGGCCTCGGCCATGTCCTTGCACTGCATGAGCGCGTAGCCGCCGACGACCTCCTTGGACTCGGTGAAGGGTCCGTCGGTGAGGGAGATCTTCCCGCCCTCCCAGTGCGCGCGGACGCCCTGCGCGGACGGGGTGAGCCCGGCGGTGTCGAGCATGACGCCGGCCTTGGTGATCTCCTCGATCAGCTCGCCCATCCGCTGCATCAGCTCGGGGCTGGGGCCCTCGGCGGGGGCGGTGGCCTCGTCGATCTTCACGAGCGACAGGTAGCGGGGCATGGTGACTCCTCGGGTGCGGTGAGCCGGGTCCTTCCCGGCCTCTCACCCCTTCGTCGAACGGGGGACGGCCGGATCGACACCCTCGCCGCATTTTTCCCGGGAAAGTCTTCCGCCCGGCGTTTCCGCAGGTCGCGCCCGCTTCCCACGCGTCAGCCCGGCCGCCGTCGCGCCCACCGCGAGCAGCGCCTGGTTCACCTCAGCGACTCCCACAGCCCGCTCGCCGCCGGTTCCTGCGCCACCACCCGGTTGGGATCGGAGGGGGCCGCCACCACGGGCATGGTCACCGTCTTGAGCCGGGCGGCCGAGAGGCCCTTCAGGCTCTGGCCGAGTTCCATCAGCTCGGCGAGCGAGTCGAGGCCGGTGTCCGTGGTGAGGCTGCCGGTGACCGCTTCGGCGACCGCGTACAGCCGGGTGGGGCTGGTCAGCAGGTCGGTCGAGGCGATCTGCTCCAGCAGGGCCTTCACGAGGGTCTGCTGGAGGCCTATCCGGCCGAGGTCGCTGCCGTCGCCTATGCCGTGCCGGGTGCGGGCCAGGGCGAGCGCCCTGGTGCCGTCCAGATGGTGGGTGCCGGCCGCGAGACGCAGATGGCTGTCGTCGTCGTCGATGTCCTCGTCGGTGGTGACGGTGACCCCGCCGAGCGCGTCCACGAGCTTCGCGAAGCCCGAGAAGTCGACCTCGATGTAGTGGTCCATGCGGACGCCGGTGATCGACTCGACCGTCTTCACGGCACACACGGGACCGCCGACCGAGTAGGCGGTGTTGAACATCGCGCCGTACGCCACCGCCGTCGAACCGCCGTCGGACAGCGGGCAGGAGGGGCGGGTGACGAGGGTGTCGCGCGGGATGCTGACAACGGTGGCCGTCGTCCGGCCCGCGTCGATGTGCACGACCATCGCGGTGTCGGAACGGGCGCCGGAGCTGTCACCGCCGCCGAGCGCCTGGTTCTCCTCGCCGCTGCGCGAGTCCGAGCCCAGCACCAGGATGTTCACGGCCTCGGTGGGCAGCGGGGAGGCGGACGCCGAGCCGGACGGGGCAGGGGTCGTGACCGCCTTCGCGGGGCGGTCGTCGCCGAGCGCGGTGTCGATGTCGACGCTCTTGATGTTGTCGTTGAGGTGCCAGTAGGCCCAGCCCGCCGTCCCGATGCCCACCACCAGGGCGGCGGCCAGTGCGATGCCGGCGGCCTTCAGCGCTCTCGACCGCCGGCCCGTCTGTCTGCCCGCGTCGCCCTGCTCCTCGTGTCGCGTCACGCACAGGAACGTAAGTCCGAATTATGAGCGAACTGTTAGGACCGCTGCCTGACGGCGAACTTCTTGTGAAAATCTCACGTTCCTCAGCCCAGCGTCACCGTCGGCACCGGATTGCTGCCGCTCCAGTTGGCGTTGAACCCGAAGCTCACCGAACCCCCGTCCGCGACCGTCCCGTTGTACGAGGCGTTCACGCACGTCACGGCCGCCCCCGACTGGGTGCAGCCGGCGTTCCAGGCCTGGGTGATCTGCTGGCCCGCGCCGTACGTCCAGGTCACCTTCCAGGAGGACAGCGCGGCGCCCGAGCAGGAGAGCGTGACGTTCCCGGTGAACCCGGTGTTCCACTGGCTGCCCACGCTGTACGCCGCCGCGCACGCGCCGGTCGGTGGAGGTGTCGTCGTGCCGCCCAGCGCCTCCGCGATGCCGTAGTACGCCGGTTTCGGCGCGTAGTTCGCGTCGTACGGCGTCGCCGCCCCCTGCCCCGGGAAGGTGCTCTCCACCCAGGAGTCGGAGTCGGTGAAGCCCCACACGGTGAGGTTCACACAGCGCGTCACCGCCACGCAGGCCGCGGTGACCGCCTTGTAGTCGGCCTTCTGCTGGGCCAGCTTGGCGCTGTCGGACGGGAGCGTCATCCGGATGTCCAGCTCGGTGATGGCCACGTCGACGCCGAGGTCGGCGAAGCGCTGGATGTTCTGCTGGAAGGTGGAGGGGACCTGACCGAGGATGAGGTGGGCCTGGAGGCCGACCCCGTCGATCGGAACCCCCCGTTCCTTCAGCGACTTGACCAGGTTGTACAGGGCGGTGCTCTTCGCGTTGACGCCCTCGACGTTGTAGTCGTTGATGTACAGCTTCGCCGCCGGGTCGGCGGCCCTGGCCCAGGTGAGGGCGTTCGCGATGTAGTCCGCGCCGAGGCCGTTGTACCAGAGGGTCGAGCGGTAGGTGCCGTCCTCGTTGAAGGGCTCGTTGACGACGTCCCAGGCGGCGATCTTCCCCTGGTAGCGGCCGACCTCGGTGTTGATGTGGTTCTGGAGCAGGGTGGTCAGCTGGGCGGACGTCCAGCTGCCGTTCGTCAGCCAGCTCGGGTTCTGGCTGTGCCAGACCAGGGTGTGACCGCGCACCTGCTGGCTGTGGGCCTGCGCGAAGGCCACGATCTGGTCGGCCTCCGCCCAGCTGAAGGAGCCTTGGGTCGGCTCCACCGAGCCCCACTTCATGGCGTTGCCGGGGGTCAGCGAGCCGAACTGCGCCCCGGCGAGGTCGCCGTAGGTCCCGGTGAGCTTGGACCCGGTGACCGCGGTGCCGACGACCTTGCCCTTGGCCGCGCCGAGCTCGCGCAGCGGCGTGTCGGCGGCGTGCGCCACTCCGGTCAGGAGGGCGCCGACGGTGGCGGCCCCGGCGAGCAGGGCGGCGAGACGTGCACGTATCGACGAACTGGAGGATCTCATTGCGGGTGCCTCCGAAAGTTTCGGTCGTGCAACCGATTGACTTCGGAGGAGTGTGGGGGCGTTCGTCACACCCGTCAATACGTCAACTTCCGGCCACCCGTGTTCCTACCGGGCGGGCGGAGCCCCGGTGCTCGTCCGCACCACCAGACTCGTCGCCAGCTCCACCCGCGTCGCCGTCGGCGTCTCCTCGGTCCTGGAGCGCCCCAGCTCCAGCACCAGCCGGGCCGCCGCCTCGGCCATCTCCGTGAGCGGCTGCCGTACGGTCGTCAGCGGCGGGCCCACCCAGCGGGCCACCGGCAGATCGTCGAAGCCGACCACGCTCACGTCCTCCGGGATGCGCAGTCCCAGCTCACGGGCCGCCTCGTAGAAGCCGAGCGCCTGGAGGTCGTTGCCCGCGAAGACGGCGGTGGGCCGGTCGGGGCGGTCGAGGAGCTCGCGGCCGAGCCGGTAGCCGGTCTCGTGGTGGAAGTCGCCGGTCTTGATCAGCTGCTGGTCGACCGGCAGCCCGGCCGTCTCCAGCGCGGCCCGGTAGCCGTCGATCCGGGCGCGGCTGCACATCATCTGCGGCGGCCCGCTGATCGCCCCGATCCGCCGGTGCCCCAGCTCGACCAGGTGCCGGGTAGCGGCCAGGCCACCCTGCCAGTTGGTGGCCCCGATGGACGGCACGTCGGCCCCCGGGTCACCGGCCGGGTCCATCACCACGAACGGGATGGACCGGCTGGTCAGCAGCGCCCGCTGGGACTCGTCGAGCCCGGAGAGGACCAGCACGACACCGTGCGGGCGGCGGGCCGCGACCTGGTCGGCCCAGGTCCGGCCGGGCGTCAGCCGTCCGGCGCTCTCGCTCAGCACGACACTCAGCCCGGCGTCCCGCGCCACGTTCTCCACGCCCCGGATGACCTCCATCGCCCAGGCGCTCTCCAGCTCGTGGAAGACCAGGTCGATCAGCGGGGAACGGGTCGCCTCGGCGCGGCGGCGGCGGTAACCGTGGGCGCGCAGCAGTTCCTCGACGCGGGTGCGGGTCGCGGGGGCGACATCGGCTCGGCCGTTGAGGACCTTCGAAACAGTCGGTGCCGATACGCCGGCCTCACGGGCGATCTCCGCAAGCGTCGCGGTCTGCGTCGGCCGCGCTTCTGTCCGTGCTGCTGTCCGGGTTTCCGCGGGCTCCGAGGGTGTCATGGCGGCGATCGTATCGCCACGCGACCTCTTGACGAACCTATTGCGACGCCATAGGTTCCCGGAACATTCGAAGTATACTTCGAAACATTCGTACGACTCGTTGTCCGCACCGACCGTCCACCTGGTGGCTCACCGACCTCTGACAGGAGTTTCATGACCACCGCCCCCTGGCGTGACCCCGCCCTGCCCGCCGCCGCCCGTGTCGACGACCTCCTCTGCCGGATGACCCTGGAGGAGAAGACCGCCCAGTTGTACGGCGTCTGGGTCGGCGCCGCGACGGACGGCGACGGAGTCGCCCCGCACCAGCACGACATGACCGCCGACCACGACTGGAACGAGCTGATCACCCGGGGGCTCGGCCAGCTGACCCGGTCCTTCGGCACCGCGCCCGTGGACCCCGCGCTCGGCGCCCGCGCCCTGGCCCTCGCCCAGCGGCGGATCGCCGCGGCCGGCCGGTTCGGCATCCCGGCGGTCGCCCACGAGGAGTGCCTGGCCGGCTTCACCGCCTGGCGGGCCACCGCCTACCCGGTCCCGCTGGCCTGGGGCGCCGCCTTCGACCCGCCGCTGGTGGAGGAGATGGGCCGGGCGATCGGCCGCGACCTGCGCGCGGTCGGCGTCCACCAGGGCCTGGCCCCCGTCCTCGACGTCGTCCGCGACCCGCGCTGGGGACGGGTCGAGGAGACCATCGGCGAGGACCCCTACCTGGTCGGCACGGTCGGCACGGCCTACGTCCGCGGGCTCGAGTCCGCCGGGATCGTCGCCACTCTCAAGCACTTCGCCGGGTACGCCTCCTCGGCGGGCGCCCGCAACCTCGCCCCGGTGCGGGCCGGCACCCGGGAGTTCGCCGATGTGACCCTGCCCCCCTTCGAGATGGCACTGCGCGAGGGCGGCGCCCGCTCGGTCATGGCGGCCTACACGGAACGCGACGGCGTCCCGGCCTCCGCCGACCCCGAGCTGCTGACCCGCCTCCTGAGGGAGGAGTGGGGCTTCACCGGCACGGTCGTCGCCGACTACTTCGGCATCGGCTTCCTCCAGACCCTGCACCGGGTCGCCGGCACCCCAGCGGAGGCGGCCCACCTCGCCCTGGCGGCCGGCATCGATGTCGAACTGCCCACCGTGAAGTACTACGGCGAGGCACTGGTCACGGCCGTGCGCGCCGGCGAGCTCCCCGAGGAACTGGTCGACCGGGCCGCTCACCGCGTCCTGCTCCAGAAGTGCGAACTGGGCCTGCTGGACGAGGACTGGCAGCCGCCGAGCCCCGAGTCGGTCGACCTCGACCCGGCGGCGAACCGCGCCCTGGCCCGCCGGCTGGCGGAGGAGTCGGTGGTCCTGCTGGACAACCCCGACGGCCTGCTCCCCCTCGCCCCCGGCACCCGGGTCGCCGTGGTGGGCCCGCGGGCGGCCGACGCGCTGGCGATGCTCGGCTGCTACTCCTTCCCCTCCCACGTCCTCACCCACCACCCCGAGGTGGACCTGGGCATCGAGATCCCCACCCTGCTGGAGTCCCTGCGGACCGAACTCCCGGACGCGAAGGTCACGTTCACGGAAGGCTGCGGCGTCTCGGACCCCGACCCGTCCGGCTTCACCGAGGCCATCGCCCGCGCCGCGGAGGCGGACGTCTGCGTGGCCGTCCTGGGCGACCGGGCGGGCCTGTTCGGCCGGGGCACCTCGGGCGAGGGCTGCGACGTGGCCGACCTGAGCCTGCCCGGCGTCCAGGGCGAACTGCTGGACGCGCTGGTCGCGACCGGGGTCCCGGTCGTCCTCGTCCTGCTCACCGGCCGTCCGTACGCGCTCGGCCGCTGGCACGGACGGCTGGGGGCGGTCGTCCAGGCGTTCTTCCCGGGCGAGGAGGGCGGTCCGGCAGTGGCGGGCGTGCTGTCGGGCCGGGTGAACCCCTCGGGCCGCCTCCCCGTGAGCGTGCCGCGCGTGCCGGGCGGCCAGCCCTGGACCTACCTCCAGCCGCCACTGGGCCTGGCGGGCGAGGTCAGCAACCTGGACCCGACCCCGCTGTACCCGTTCGGACACGGGCGCTCGTACACGGAGTTCGCGTGGGAGGACTTCTCGGGCCCCGACGCGGAGATCGGCACGGACGGCTCGTACGACCTGTCCGTCACGGTCCGCAACACCGGTGGGCGGGCGGGCACGGAGGTCGTGCAGCTGTATCTGCACGACCCGGTGGCGAGCGTGACGCGTCCCGACGTACGGCTGATCGGCTATCAGCGGCTGGAGCTCGCCGCGAGCGGGTCGGCACGGGTGACCTTCCGCTTCCACGCCGACCTGTCGGCGTTCACCGACCGCGCGGGGCGCCGGGTGGTCGAACCCGGGGATCTGGAGCTGCGGTTGGGAACGTCCAGCGGGCAGGTGCGGGAGGTGGCCCGGGTACGGCTCGGCGGGCCGGTGCGCGAGGTGGGGGCGGAGCGGCGGCTGCGGTGCGAGGCGGACGTCCTGCCAAATTGACGTGTCCTCGGGCGGTGTCCGTCTGTGACACGAACGCGGTGAAGTCCCCCGAGGACACCATCCACTGGCAGCGGGTCATGTGGCAACCGGCCCCTTACGGCGTGTCCGACGGGGCCCCGGTGACCGTCCACGGCCCGCCCGGCCGCCCGACGGTGGTCGCCCTCCCCGACGGGACCCCGCCCGGTCCCGCTCGGACGGCCGCGCGACCGCCGTCCGCCGTCCGCCGTCCGCCGTCCGCCGTCCGCCGAGCGTGTTCTTCGACGACCAGGAGGCCGTCCGCGCGGATCTGCGGGACGCGTTCGTCCTCCCCGACGACACCGTCGTACGCCCCGCCCGTCCATGGCGGCGAGGCGCGGTGACGGCCGCGTCGAGCACCGCCCTCGGTGTCGTCGCGAGTTTCCTCCTGACCTGCGGAAGCCCGGTCCAGGCGGTCACCGTCGCCCTGTGCGCGGGAACACCGGCGACGTCGGCGTGGGCACTGTCGGCGCCGCAGCCGTAGGGCCCGGCGGCCGGCCCGGGTCCGCTACCCCGCGACCGGCTCGAACCGCCACCGGTGCACGGCCCGGCTCACCAACGCCCCGTCGGGATCGGGAAGTTCGGGGAGGACGGCGTCGTAGTCGGCGTCCCACCAGGTGATGACGAGCACCCGGTCCTGCGGGGCGCGGAAAATCTCCCGGCGCACGGGCCGGTCCGCGAGCTCCTGCGCCCGCGCCCAGGCCAGCAGTTCCTCGCCCCGCCCGGTGACCGCCCGGGCCTCCCACATCAACGCGACCGTCATGAGTAGAGGTTGCCCTTGCCGACCTCATGGACGTGGTCGTGATCGTGGGCCTGCTCGTGCGGACGGCCCGGCACATGCGGGTCGGTCACCGGCAGCGAGGAGTCCGCCGACAGGTCCCAGTCGGACGCGGCACGGCCGCGGGCCACCATCTCCGCGCCCAGGGCCGCCACCATCGCGCCGTTGTCCGTGCACAGCTTGGGGCGCGGGACGCGCAGCCGGATGCCGGCCGCCTCACAGCGCTCCTGGGCCAGGGCCCGCAGCCGGGTGTTCGCGGCCACGCCGCCGCCGATCATCAGATGGTCGACGCCCTCGTCCCGGCACGCCCGTACGGCCTTGCGGGTCAGGACGTCCACGACCGCCTCCTGGAAGGAGGCCGCCACGTCACGGACCGGGACCTCCTCGCCCGCCGCCCGCTTCGCCTCGATCCAGCGGGCGACCGAGGTCTTCAGCCCCGAGAAGGAGAAGTCGTACGCCGCGTCGCGCGGACCGGTGAGGCCGCGCGGGAACGCGATGGCCGACGGGTCGCCCTCGCGCGCGTAGCGGTCGATGACCGGGCCGCCCGGGAAGCCCAGGTTCAGCACCCGGGCGATCTTGTCGAAGGCCTCGCCCGCCGCGTCGTCGATGGTCGCACCCAGCGGACGGACGTCGGAGGTGATGTCGGTGGACAGCAGCAGCGAGGAGTGGCCGCCGGACACCAGCAGCGCCATCGTCGGCTCGGGCAGCGCGCCGTGCTCCAGCTGGTCCACACAGATGTGGGAGGCGAGGTGGTTCACGCCGTAGAGGGGCTTGCCGAGGGCGTAGGCGTACGCCTTCGCCGCCGACACGCCGACCAGCAGGGCACCGGCGAGACCGGGACCGGCCGTGACCGCGATGCCGTCGAGGTCCTTCGCGCTCACCCCCGCTTCCTTGAGCGCCCGCTCGATGGTCGGGACCATCGCCTCCAGGTGGGCCCGGGACGCCACCTCCGGCACGACCCCGCCGAAACGGGCGTGCTCGTCGACGCTGGAGGCGATCGCGTCCGCCAGCAGGGTCGTGCCGCGCACGACGCCGACGCCGGTCTCGTCGCAGGAGGTCTCGATCCCCAGAACCAGGGGTTCGTCAGCCATTGTTCTCGGTTTCCTGTGTCCCTTGTACCGGGGTCGGTACGGATGTCGATGGATCGGTCAGCCGCATCACCAGGGCGTCCACGTTCCCCGGCTGGTAGTAGCCGCGCCGGAAGCCGATGGCCTCGAAGCCGAAGCGTTCGTAGAGCTTCTGGGCGCGCACGTTGTCGATCCGGCACTCCAGCATGACCTCGGCGCACTCGAAGGCGGTCGCCGCACGCAGCAGCTCCGTCAGCAGGCGGCCGCCGAGACCGGTGCCCCAGTGGCCGCGGGCGACGGCGATGGTCTGGACGTCGGCGAGGTCGCCGGCCGCGGCGAGGCCCGCGTACCCGACGATCCGCTCACCGTCGGCCGTGGTGTCGACCGCGACGAGATAGCGCCGGGTCGCCTCGGGGCCGCGGGCATGGGCCAGGTCGGACCAGAACATGCCCCGCGACCAGGCGTCCTCGGGGAAGAGGACCTTCTCCAGCTCCAGCACGGATTCGATGTCCCACCAGCGCATCTCCCGCAGCACGGGCCGGCCGGTCGGGTTGGCGGCTGTCACTTGGGGGTGACCACCTTGTAGTTCTTCGGCACCTGGGCATCCGGCCGGCGCAGATACAGCGGGCGCGGGGCCGGCAGCTCCTCACCCCGGGCGAGCCGCTCGGCGGCGAGCGAGGCGAGGGCGGCGGCGGAGACGTGCTCGGGCTCGTGCGCGTCCGGGAAGGTGTCCGGGTACAGCAGCGCGCCCGCGCCGACGGACGGCAGTCCGGCCACCTCGTCGGCGATGTCGGCGGGCCGGTCCACCGCGGGGTCCGTGACCCGGGTCCGGGAGCCGGCGTAACGCGCCCAGTAGACCTCCTTGCGGCGGGCGTCGGTCGCCACGACGAAGGGGCCTTCGAGGTCGGACGCGTAGGCGAGGCCGTCGAGCGTGCACAGACCGTGTACCGGGACGCCGAGCGCGAGCCCGAAGGTGTCGGCGGTCATCAGGCCGACTCTCAGCCCCGTGTAGGGGCCGGGGCCGATGCCGACGACGATCCCGGTGACGGCGTCGAGACTGCGCCCGGCCCCGGCGAGCAGCCGGTCGACGGCCGGCAGCAGCAGCTCGCCGTGCCGGCGCGCGTCCACCTGACTCGAGGAGGCGATGACGTCCGTGCCGTCGTGCAGCGCGACGGTGACGGCGGGGGTGGCGGTATCCAGAGCGAGCAAGAGCACGCAAACAGCCTACGGCTCCCGTGCCCCGCACATGGCCGCGCCGGTCGGAGCTGTGAGGACTGCTAACGTCACCGCGAAACGTGACGTACGGGACAGACTGGGTGATCGCCGATGCCAAGCAACAGCTCGACTTTCGTGGCCTGGCTCACCTCGGCGGCCCTGGCGACGGTCGCGTTCCTCACCTTTCAGGCGTCGGCGAGCGCGCCCGCCGATCCCGCCCGGCCGCAGCGCGGCGGCGCCCCCGCGAAGGCGGCGAACGCGCCCCGCGACAAGGACCACCCCGCCGCGCTGCCGGCCGACTCCGGCATCGGCACGCGGGTCGTGTACTCGCTGGACGACGACCGGGTGTGGCTGGTCGGGCCGGACGGCGAGGTCGAGCGCACGTTCGAGGTCGCGCCCGGCAGCGTGGACCCACCCCCGGGCAACTACGCCGTCACCTCCCGCGCGGGCGCCGTCACCGGCACCGACGGCACCCCCGTCGAGCACGTCGTGCGCTTCGCCACCGTGCGCGACGTGACGATCGGCTTCAGCGCGGCACTGGACGGCTCGCTGCCCGAGCCCGATCCGACGGTGAAGTCGGGCGGCATCAGGCAGACCGTCGCGGACGGCGACGCGATGTGGGACTTCGCGACGATCGGGCAGGGCGTCGTCGTGATCCCGTAGGCGCGGTTCGGCCCTTGGCGCTACGCCTGAGTAACTCGTGAACGTTCCGACGAGACGTCGGCAAAATGTTGCGTCCGGTGTCTTGTGCGTGGTCACATGGTATCAACTTCGTAGTTAGGTCTACCTAACCACGCCCGCCCCCGAACCTCAGGAGGCGTCCATGTCGGTCACCGAACCCAAGGGCCGGCCGTCGCGGCCGTTCACGCTCGCCGGTGTGTCCATGCGTGACCTGCTGGCCTCGTGCGCGGCGGCGGAGGCCGTCTCGACACCTCCGCGGCTGCCCGACCCGGCACTCGCGGAGCAGCCGGTGAGGCGTCCCGAGGCGGCCTGAGGGCCCCGCCGCCGACCGGCCGCGCAGACCGTCCTGCCGACCGCGGACCCGTCCGGCCGACCGCACGCCGGTCAGGCCGACAGCACGCCGAGGTCCGCCGGGGCCCAGCGCTCGCCGAGACCCGTCACCGTCACGTGCCGCACCTCGTCCGTGGTGTCGCCGACGGCCCGGTGGATGAGGACCTGCAGCCGGTCGTCCGTCAGCCCCTCGACCTTGCCCTCGCCCCACTCCACGACGACCACCGACGCGGGCAGCGACACGTCGAGGTCGAGGTCCTCCATCTCGTCGAGCCCGCCGCCCAGGCGGTACGCGTCGACATGGACGAGCGGCGGACCGTCCCCGAGGGAGGGGTGCACGCGGGCGATCACGAACGTCGGGGAGGTGACGGCGCCCCTGACCCCGAGCCCCGCACCGAGCCCGCGGGTGAGCGTCGTCTTGCCCGCGCCGAGTTCCCCGCTGAGCATCACGAGATCGCCCGCGCGCAACAGCCCGGCGAGACGTCGGCCCAGCTCACCCATCTGCTCGGGGGAGTTGACGCGCAGCTGAACAGACCGAGCCGGTGCTGCGTTCTCTTCCATCATCACTCACTCGCAGTAGTACACTGATCACACCCCGCAAGGGGTCGGTTCGGGCTGGACCGCAGCCGAAGGCCGGAAGCCACCTCCGTCAGGAGGAGGCGGAGTCACAGCCGTTCACGGTAGCCGGGTTGGGTATCGCCCCCGTGCGGGCGAGCAGATCAGCGAGGCGGTCGGTGACCACTTCCGGGTGCTCCAGCATGACGAGGTGCCCGGCGTCCGGTACCAGGACCAGTTCCGCGCCCGGCAAGGCGTCGGCGATCGCCTCGCTGTGCTCGCTCGGCGTGACCAGGTCCCCGATCCCGGCGAGCACCAGCACCGGCATGTCGGTGAAACAGGCCAGCGCCTCGGTCTTGTCGTGATCCGTGAACGCCGGATAGAACTCGGCGACCACGTCGATCGGCGTGCCCTCGATCATCCGCTCGGCGAACCGCGCCACCGCCGGATCCACGTCCCGCGACGCGAACGAGTACCGCTTGATGATCCCCGCGAAGAGATCGGCGGTGGCCCGCCGCCCCTTCTCCACCAGGGCCGCCTGCTGCCCCAGCGCCTTCAGCACCCCCGGCAGCACCCGCCGCACCGCGTTCACGCCCGCGACCGGCAGCCCGAAGTTGACCTCGCCGAGCCGCCCCGACGACGTACCGACGAAGGCGGTGGCGACGACCCGCTCGCGGATCAGCTCGGGGTACAGCGCGGCCAGGGCCATCACCGTCATCCCGCCCATGGAGTGTCCGACGAGCACGATCGGCCCCTCCGGCACGGCCGCGTCGACGACGGTCCTCAGGTCGCGCCCCAGCTGGTCGATGGTGACCGGCTCGCCGTCCCGTATCTGGGCGTTGCCGCGCGCGGACCGGCCGTGACTGCGCTGGTCCCAGTGCACGGTCCGCACGACACCGCGCAGGGCGGCCCGCTGGAAGTGCCAGGAGTCCTGGTTGAGGCAGTAGCCGTGGCTGAAGACCACGGTGACGGGGAGCGGGGCCTTGCGCCCGAAGAGCCTGCGCCGCCGGTTCGCCGGTCCGCCCTGCGGCTCGACGTCGTCGACCTCGTAGTACAGCTCGGTGCCGTCGTCGGCGTACGCCTTGCCGGGGCTGCCGCGCAGCCCGCCGTACGGCCCCGTCGAGTCGAGGGCGAGCCGGGCCTTCGCCCGCATGCCGCGCCCGACGGTCATCCGCTCCAGGGCGACACCGGCCGCGGCGCCCGCGGCGATCACGCCTATCGCGGCGCCGGCGACGCCGGTCGCCCGGCGCCACCCCCCGGCCGCCCCCGTGGCGGAGGCGGCGACGACCGCCGAGGCGGCGCCCGCCACCGCCTCCGCGCTGCTCTCACTCACGTACCGCTCCTCTGTGGCCGATGCCCGTGGTCCGACTGCGGGGTACCCGTCCGGTTACTCATTCACCTGAACGGGCTCATTGACATAGACGCGAGGAACGCGCGATCCGATGCGCGTGACGATCTCGTATCCGATGGTCCCGGCCGCCTGGGCCCAGTCCTGTGCCGTGGGCTCACCGCGGTCGCCGGGTCCGAAGAGGACCGCCTCCGCGCCGGGGCCGGGCTCGTCACCGCCGAGATCCACGACGAACTGGTCCATGGCGATGCGTCCGGCGGCCGTCCGCCACTTGCCGGCGACCAGCACCGGTCCGCTTCCGGAGGCATGCCGGGGCACGCCGTCCGCATAGCCGAGGGGGATCAGCCCCAGGGTGGTCTCGCCCGGGGTGACGTAGTGGTGGCCGTAGCTCACGCCGTGGCCGCCCGGGACGTGCTTCACCAAGGCCAGCGAGGCCGCGAGGGTCATCACCGGGCGCAGCCCGAAGTCGGCGGCGGAGCCCAGCTCGGGGCTGGGCGAGAGGCCGTACATCGCGATGCCCGGGCGGACGAGGTCGAAGTGGGTCTCCGGGAGCGTGAGCGTGGCCGGGGAGTTGGCGATGTGCCGCACCTCGGGCCGCACGCCCTGGCGTTCGGCGTACGCCACCATCTCGTGGAAGCGTTCGAGCTGGGGCGCGACGGAGGGATGTCCGGGCTCGTCGGCGCAGGCGAAGTGCGACCACAGCCCGGTGATCCGGAGCAGCCCCTCGCCCTCGGCCCGCAGCGCCTCGCCCACCAGCTCGGGCCAGTCGGCGGGCTGGCAGCCGTTGCGCCCGAGCCCGGTGTCGGCCTTGAGCTGCACGCGGGCGGCCCGCCCGGCGGCCCGCGCCCCCTCGACGACCTCCCGCAGGGCCCACAGTCCGCTCACCGACACGTCGATGCCGGCCTCGACCGCCTCCCGCCAGGGCCCGCCCGGCGTCCACAGCCAGCACATGATCCTGACGTCCGCGGGCAGCCCGCCGTCCGCGCGCAGCGCCAGCGCCTCCTCGGGCGTGGCGGTGCCCACCCAGCCGGCGCCGGCCGCGACCGCGGCGCGGGCGCAGGGCGCGGCCCCGTGCCCGTATCCGTCGGCCTTCACCACGGCCATGAACTCCGCGCCCGGCGCCTTGGCGCGCAGCGTACGCACGTTGGCCCGCAGCGCGGCCAGATCGATCTCGGCACGGGCGCGCGACGGGGTGGCGGGCGGCTTGGCAGTCTCACTCATCGCGCCCAGTGTCTCAGAGCGCTTGGACCGCCCCTTAGGTACCGGGCCGGTGCCCCCACACGTAGACCCGGTCGCCCTTCTTCAGCACACCCCACAGCCGGCGCGCGTCACCGACCGTGAGATTGACGCAGCCCATGGAGCCGATGGTGGTGTGGATGTTGCCGTAGACGGCGTGGAAGGCCTGGCCGCCGTCGAAGAACTGCGCATAGGGCATGGGGGCGTTGTAGAGCGTGGAGACGTGGTTCTTGTGCCGCCAGTAGATGGTGTGCCACCCCTTGCGGGTCGGGTGTACGACGCGTCCGCTGCGCATCGACACGGGCCCGAAGACGACCTTCGTCCCCTTCTGCACCCAGGTCAGCTGCCGGTCGAGATCGACGCAGGCGACCCGGTGGGTCCGCACCGGGCACTTCTTCTGCGCGTTGGGATTCTTCGTCGCGGCGACCAGCTGCATCCGCGCCCAGGTGACGGGCCCGGCGTACCCGATCGCGGGTTCGATCCTCTGCTGCCGCTGGAACGCCCGGATCGCCTTGCAGTCGGCGGTGGACTGCTTCCCGTCCGCGGGCAGCTTCAGCCACCGCTCGACCGCCCGCTGGTACGGCCCGGCCCGCTTGCTGCAGGCCACCCGGGTCGCCACCTCGTCGAACGGCACGTACTCGACGAGCGCGTACGTCCCCTCCACCGCGTCCCGCGGCTCGACGGCGTCCTCGGCGGCGGTGGGCGTGTACACCCGCGGCGCGAGCACCTGGTCGGGCGTGTCGATCTCCCAGGACGGCGGCGCCGGAGCCGGCGGAGGAGCGGCGCGCGCGGGCGTCCCCAGGGGAAGCAGGGCGACGGCGGCGAGCAGCAGAGCCACGGTTCGTGTGCTGAACATCCGATCAGACAAGCGCGCCATCTCCGGCACCCAGGGGTGCCGCGCGGCACGTTCACCCTTTCAGCAGAGGCGGGTCGTTCCAGCCCGTCCGGCATTTGAGGACGAGGCCCCTTCAGGGCCGAAATGGGGGGTCTGGGGCACAGCATCCAGGTCCGGGAACGGGAAGGGGAACGGGAAGGGGCGGCGGGGGCGAGAAGGACCGGCCCCCTACCGCCGCACATCGCGCCAGGCCCCCGCGACCGCCGCGGCCACCTCATGCGCCCCCACCGGCGCCCCGTCCGCGGCGAACCGCCCCGCCAGCCCATGCAGATAAGCCCCCACGCTCCCCGCGTCCAACGCGCTCAGCCCCGCCGCCAGCAACGACCCCGCAAGCCCGGACAGCACGTCCCCGCTCCCGGCCGTGGCGAGCCACGCCGTCCCCGTCGCGTTCACCCGCACCACCCCCGCACCGCCCGCGTCCGCGACCAGCGTCGTCGACCCCTTCAGCAGCACGGTCGCCCGGTAGCGAGCCGCCAGCTCCCGCGCGGAACGCAGCCGAGCCCCCTCCACCTCCTCCCGCGCCACCCCCAACAGCGCGGCCGCCTCCCCCGCGTGCGGTGTCATCAGCGTCGGCGCGGTCCGCCCCCGCACCGCGTCGGCGTCGGCGAGCCGCAGCCCGTCGGCGTCGATCAGCACCGGCACCTCGGCGGCGAGCACCTCGGCCACCGTCTGCGCGTCATCGCCGGCGCCCGGCCCGACGACCCACGCCTGCACCCGCCCGGCCTGCCGGGGCCCCTGGTCGGACACGAGCGTCTCGGGGAACCGCGCGACGACCGCGTCCCCGGCCGGCCCCACGTACCGCACGGCCCCCGCCCCGCCCCGCAGCGCCCCCGCGACGGCCAGCACGGCGGCCCCCGGATACCGGGCGGACCCGGCGGCGATCCCGACGACACCCCGCCGGTACTTGTCGCTCTCTCCGCCCGGCAGCGGGAGCAGGGCGGCCACGTCCGCGTGCTGGAGGGCCGCCAGTTCGGGCTCGGCGGGCAGCTCGCCCGCGAGCCCGATGTCGACGAGCCGCACCGACCCGGCGTACTCCCGCGCCGGATCGACGAGCAGCCCCGGCTTGTGCGTACCGAAGGTGACGGTGAGGTCGGCGCGGATCGCGCTCCCGTGCACCTCACCGGTGTCGGCGTCGACACCGCTGGGCAGATCGACGGCGACGACGGCGGCCCGGGCCTCGGCGACGAGCGCGGCCAGCGCGGCCGCGTCCGGCCGCAGCCCGCCCTTCCCGCCGATCCCGACGATGCCGTCGAGCACGAGGTCGGCCCGCCGGACGACGTCCTCGGCGCCGGCCGGCGCGATCGCGCGACCGCCCGCCCGCCGCAGGGCCGCGAGCCCTCCGGCATGGGTCCGTCCGGGTGCCAGCAGCACCGCGGTCACCCCCGCCCCGCGCCGGGCGAGCCGGGCGCCGGCGTACAGGGCGTCACCCCCGTTGTCGCCGCTGCCGACCAGCAGCACGACCCGCCGTCCGTACACCCGCCCCAGCAGGTCGGCGCAGGCGGCGGCGAGCCCGGCGGCGGCCCGCTGCATGAGGGCCCCTTCCGGAACCCGGGCCATCAGCGCCCGCTCGGCGCCACGGACGGTCTCTACGCGGTAGGCAGTACGCATACGGTCGAGTCTCCCCCGAAGCCCCCCGTCACCGCACTCCGTCGACTCACCCCGCGGCCCGCCCTGCAGCCCGCCCCGCGGCTCATCCCGCGGCCCGCCCCGCGGCCGCCCTGAAGCCCGCCCAGCGGCCCGCCCAGCGGCTCACCCCTCGGCCACCACCACCGCCGAGGCGACCCCCGCGTCGTGACTCAACGACAGATGCCAGCTCCGGACGCCCAGTTCGGCCGCCCGCGCGGCGACGCTCCCCCGCACCCGCAGCCGAGGCCGCCCGCTCTCCTCGACGTAGACCTCCGCGTCCGTCCACAGCAGCCCGGCCGGCGCCCCCAGCGCCTTGGCCAGAGCCTCCTTCGCGGCGAACCGCGCCGCCAGCGAGGCAGTACCCCGGCGCTCCCCGCTCGGCAGCAGCAGTTCGCTCTCCAGGAACAGCCGCTGGGCCAGCCCGGGCGTCCGTTCCAGCGACGCCGCGAATCGCTCGATCTCGGCCACGTCGATACCGACCCCGATGATGCTCATGCCGAGCACCCTACGGCCGGACTGTCACCACCTGCTGCTAGCCTGCGGCGACTTGATCAAGCCGGATCACACCGGATGACGCCGCATCACATCGGACGACATCCGGTCACATCGGTGAAGAACCCGCCGCGCGCCCTGGGGGGCCAGCCCGCGCGCCGCGGACAGCTACGCCAGGGGGCGGAGGAATGACCAGCACCACCAACGGCATGCCCGGCGGCGGACCCACCAGCGCTTGGGGACCGACCTTCGATCCGTACGACAACACACCCGAGCTGATCCCACTGCGCACCGCCGCGCAGGCCGGGCACTGGCCGGCCGTCCGGGACTTCTTCGCGGGCCTCGACTCGGTCGACGAACTGGCCTCCGCCGCCGGCCTCCTCGCCGACCTCCCCGGCGTCGAGAACTTCCTGGAGCGGGCGGCGGCCGAATCGCCCCGCGACCCGCTGCCCCGCACGCTGCTCGCCGAGCGGTACGTCTACATCGGCTGGGACATCCGCAGCGGCGCCCGCGCCCAGCACGTCTCGCGGGACCAGTTCTCCCAGTTCCACGACTGGCTGCGCAGGGCCGAGCGGATGCTGATCGAGATCTGCGCCGAGCACCCCTCGTACGCGCCCGCCTGGACCGCCCGGCTGATGACCGCGCGCGGTCTCCAGCTGGGGCAGGCCGAGGCACGCCGCCGCTACGACCGTCTCTCCGCCCACCATCCGCACCACTACCGGGCGCAGGTCCAGCTGCTCCAGCAGCTGTGTCCGAAGTGGAGCGGCTCCTGGGAGGCGGCGCACGGCTTCGCCCGCGAATGCGCGACCGCGGCCCCCGACGGCTCCCACTCCGGGGCCCTGGTCGCCCTCGCCCACATCGAGCGCTGGCTGGACCTGTCCGGGGGCGAGGACGCGGCCTACATGCGGGGCCTGCCGGTCCGCGACGACCTGCGCAACGCCGCCCAGGTGTCCGTGCTGCACCCGGCCCACCGGCCCGACTGGAACTCGATCGGCGCACACAACGCGTTCGCGTTCGCCTTCTCGCTCGGCAACCACTGGGAGTACGCGGCGCCGCACTTCGCCTTCCTCGGCGACCGCGCGTCCGAGTCCCCGTGGCACTACATACCCGACAAGAAGTCCGCGTTCCTCAAGTCCCGCAAGGCGGCGCTGGAATCCCGAGGAGGCGGCCACCGATGACCACCGACCTGCACAAGCACGACCACGACGACCGCGCCGACCTGGCCGCGCTCGCCGGCCTCGTCTCGCACACCACCACGCAGCACATCCCCACCCTCTACGCCCCCGCCTCCGGCAACGAGATCACCGCCGGTCTGTTCTTCCGGGTGGGCCGCGCCGACGAGACCCTGGCCACCGCCGGCCTGACCCACCTCGTCGAACACCTCGCCCTGCACCGCCTCGGCCTGTCCGATCTGCACTACAACGGCGCGACGGCGAACGCGTACACCCTCTTCCACGTCACCGGCAGCGAGGAGGAGGTCGTCGAGTACCTCAACAGCGTGTGCGCGGGGCTGCGGGACCTGCCGATGGATCGGCTGGAGACCGAGAAGGAGATCCTGCGCACGGAGGCGGCCGGCCGCGGCGGCGGCCCCCAGCACCAGATGCCGCTGTGGCGGTACGGCGCCCAGGGCTACGGCCTGTCCAGCTACAACGAGCTCGGCACCTGGAGCCTGACCCCCGACCAGGTGCGCCACTGGGCCGAGACCCGTTTCACCAGGGACAACGCGGTGCTCTGGATCACCAGCGACCAGGTCCCCGACGGCCTGGACCTCACTCTCCCCCAGGGCTCCCGCTTCCCCGCTCCGGCCGCGACCAGCGCACTGCCCACCACCCCCGCGTTCATCAGCGGCGACGACGGCCATGTCGTCCTCACCTCGGTGCTCCGCCGCTCCACCGCGGCCAGTGTGTTCGCGGACGTCCTCGGCCGGGCCCTCTTCCGGGACCTGCGCCAGGAGGGCGGCTACTCCTACTCCGCGGAGGCCGACTACGCCCAGCGCGACGCCGACTTCGCCACCCTCACCGCCCACGCGGACTCCCTCCCGCAGAAGCAGGACGCGGTCGTCGGCGGCTTCGTCGACACCCTCGCCCGGCTGCGCGCGGGCCGCATCGAACAGTCCGAACTGGACTCCGTCCGCACCAAGCTCCTCAAGATGTACGACACTCCCGACCTCGCGGCGGCCGCGCTCCCCTCGTACGCGCTGAGCCTGCTGCTCGGGCACCGGATCCTCACCCCCGAGCAGCACCGGGCCGAGCTGAACGCGGTGACGACGGACGACCTGCGCGAGGTCGCCCGGGAGACATGGGACAACGCGCTCCTCCAGGTACCCGGCCGGGGAGTCGAATGGGCGGGCCTCACCCTCGCCCCGCAGCACTCGCAGGCCGCGGTGACCGGCACCCGGCACCAGTCCCTGGAGGACGACGAGGTCACCCTGGTCATCGGCGCCGAGGGCGTGAGCCTGCTGACCCCGAGGGGCCCGGTCACCGTCCGCTACGACGCCTGCGCGGCGATGACCACCCGCCCCGACGGCGCCCGCACCCTGACAGGACACGACGGCTTCTCGGTCACCGTGGAGCCCACCCTGTTCCGAGGGGTGACGCCGGAACGCACAGCCGCGCTGGACGCGGCCGTGCCCGCACAGGCAGTGGTGCGGATGCCGGCCCGCGAGCCCGACCACATCCCGCAGCCGCGCAAGCGGACCTCCGGCGCGCGGTCCTCCGGCAACGGCCGCTCCACCTGGGGCTGGACCACCGCGCTCTGGCTCGTCGGCCTGCTCGCGGCGGCGTGGGGCCTGCTGTGCGCGGTCATCACCGCCGACGAGGCCTCGGCCACCGCCCCGGAGTGGGACGCGGTCGTCGGCGTCTGGATCCTGGAACTCCCCCTCGTCTTCGCCACCTGGAAGGTCTACGCGGCGAGAAGGCAGCGGAGGCGGAGCTGACCGGTCGCCCCTGGGGGGCACCCCCCAGGGGCGACCGGGGAACCGCGCGACCAGCCCCAACGCACCCGCACCCGCCCGCGCACAGAACCCCACCCCCCTCAGGCGGCGTCCCCGCTCACCCCACCGCTCACTCCACCGTCACCGACTTCGCCAGGTTCCGCGGCTGGTCGACCTCGTTGCCGCGAGCGGTGGCCAACTCGCACGCGAACACCTGCAGCGGCACCGTGGCGACCAACGGCGACAGCAGCACCGGCGTGACCGGGATCCGCACGAGATGGTCGGCGTACGGCACCACCGTCTCGTCCCCCTCCTCGGCGATCACGATCGTCCGCGCCCCCCGGGCCCGGATCTCCTGGATGTTGGACACGATCTTGTCGTGCAGGACGGACCGCCCCCGAGGCGACGGCACCACCACGACGACCGGCAGGTCCTCCTCGATGAGCGCGATCGGCCCGTGCTTCAGCTCCCCCGCGGCGAACCCCTCCGCGTGCATGTAGGCGAGCTCCTTCAGCTTCAGCGCGCCCTCCAGCGCGACGGGATACCCGACGTGCCGCCCGACGAACAGCACGGTGTCCTTGTCGGCGAGGGAGCGCGCCAGCTCCCGCACCGGCCCCATGGTCGCCAGCACCCGCTCCACCGCACCGGAGATCTGCGCGAGGTCGCGGATGACGGCCCGGATCTCGTCGCCCCACTTGGTACCGCGCACCTGGCCGAGATACAGCGCGACGAGATAGCAGGCCACCAACTGGGTCAGGAACGCCTTGGTCGAGGCGACGGCCACCTCCGGCCCGGCATGCGTGTACAGCACCGCGTCCGACTCCCGGGGGATCGTCGACCCGTTGGTGTTGCAGATCGCCAGCACCTTGGACCCCTGCTCCCGCGCGTGCCGCAGCGCCATGAGCGTGTCCATCGTCTCCCCGGACTGGGAGATGGCGATGACCAGTGACCGCGAGTCGAGAATCGGGTCCCGGTAGCGGAACTCGCTGGCCAGCTCCACCTCGCACGGGATCCGCGTCCAGTGCTCGATGGCGTACTTGGCGATGAGGCCCGCGTGGAAGGCCGTACCGCACGCGACGATGACGACCTTGTCTACCTCCCGCAGCTCGGAGGCCGGGATCCGCACCTCGTCGAGCGTCAGCGCACCGGAGGCGTCGATACGGCCGAGCAGGGTGTCGGCGACGGCCTTGGGCTGCTCGGCGATCTCCTTGAGCATGAAGTAGTCGTAGCCGCCCTTCTCCGCGGCCGACACGTCCCAGTCGACGTGGTACGACCGGACGTCCGCCGGTCGCCCGTCGAAACCGGTCACCGTCACACCGTCCCGCCGCAGCTCGACGACCTGGTCCTGACCCAGCTCGATCGCCGACCGGGTGTGCGCGATGAACGCGGCGACGTCCGAGGCGAGAAAGGCCTCGCCCTCCCCTACGCCCACCACGAGCGGCGAGTTCCGCCGCGCACCGACCACCACGTCCGGCTCGTCGGCATGCGCCGCGACCAGTGTGAACGCCCCTTCCAGTCGCCGGCACACCAGCCGCATGGCCTCGGCGAGATCGGCCGTCACCGAGAACTCCTCGGCGAGCAGATGGGCCACGACCTCGGTGTCGGTCTCGGAGAGCAGCTCGTGCCCCCGCTCGGCCAGTTCGGCCCGCAGCAGGGCGAAGTTCTCGATGATCCCGTTGTGGACCACGGCGACCCGCCCGGCGTTGTCGAGATGCGGATGCGCGTTGGCGTCCGTCGGCCCGCCGTGCGTGGCCCACCGGGTGTGCCCGACGCCCGTCGTCCCGGTCGGCAGGGGCCGGGCCGCGAGCTCCTTCTCCAGATTGACGAGCTTGCCCGCCTTTCTCGCGGCGGCGAGCCCTCCGTCCGCCAGAACGGCAACCCCCGCCGAGTCGTAGCCCCGGTACTCCAGCCGCCTCAGCCCGGCCATGACGACCTCGAGCGCCGACTGAGACCCCACGTATCCCACGATTCCGCACATGCGCGGCAGCCTACGACCGAACCAGGCCCGGAAAGAGCCTCCGCGTGCCCGATTTCGGAAATTCCCACGGGTGTACGCGGCCTCGACCGGGCGTGACGGACCCCACCCACCATCCTGTTCAAACTCCGTTAACAATGGACTGTGATCTCTCCGGTCTCCCCGATGCCCCGGAGCGCCCACCGGCACAGGCCGGAGGCGACTCCCTACGTCGACCTCACCCGCTCCGAGTGGAGCGCGCTGCGCGAGAAGACTCCGCTGCCGCTGACCGCCGAGGAGGTCGAGAAGCTGCGCGGCCTCGGTGACGTCATCGACCTCGACGAGGTACGTGACATCTACCTGCCACTGTCCCGCCTCCTCAACCTCTACGTGGGCGCCACCGACGGACTGCGCGGTGCCCTGAACACCTTTCTCGGCGAACAGGGGTCGCAGTCCGGCACCCCGTTCGTGATAGGCGTCGCGGGCTCGGTGGCGGTCGGCAAGTCGACGGTCGCCCGGCTGCTGCAGGCCCTTCTGTCCCGCTGGCCGGAACACCCCCGCGTGGAACTGGTCACCACGGACGGCTTCCTGCTCCCCACCAGGGAACTGGAGGCCCGCGGCCTGCTGTCCCGCAAGGGCTTCCCCGAGTCCTACGACCGCCGTGCGCTGACCCGCTTCGTGGCCGACATCAAGGCGGGCAAGGGCGAGGTCACCGCGCCCGTCTACTCCCACCTGATCTACGACATCGTCCCGGACCGCAAACTCACCGTCCGACGCCCCGACATCCTCATCGTCGAGGGCCTGAACGTCCTTCAGCCCGCCCTCCCCGGCAAGGACGGCCGCACCCGGGTCGGCCTCGCCGACTACTTCGACTTCAGCGTGTACGTCGACGCGAGCGCCGAGGACATCGAGCGCTGGTACCTCAACCGGTTCAGGAAGCTCCGTCAGACGGCCTTCCAGAACCCGGACTCGTTCTTCACGAAGTACACCCAGGTCTCCGAGGAGGAGGCCGTCGACTACGCCCGCACCCTCTGGCGCACCATCAACAAGCCCAATCTGGTGGAGAACATCGCGCCCACCCGGGGCCGAGCCACCCTGGTGGTCCGCAAGGGACAGGACCACAAGGTCCGGCGCCTGAGCCTGCGCAAACTCTGACGGTTACCCTGCCTGCATGCTGCACCTGCGTCTGATCACCCCGTCGGGCAGCACCGACGACGTGGTCGCCCTGATCGAGAACACCGTCGGCACCACCCACCTCGTGGTGGTGCCAGGGGCGGCCCGCAACCCGGCCGGCGATGTCGTGATGTGCGACGTGGCACGCGAGGCGGGCGACGAACTCCTCACCGGGCTACAGGAGCTGGGCCTCGACGAGACCGGCTCGATCGCCGTGGAGAACATCGACCTGTCGCTCTCCCTGCGCGCCGACAAGGCCGAGGCGGAGGCGCCGGGCGAGGGCGCCGACGCGGTCCTGTGGGAGCACCTCACCGACGCCACCCACGAGGAGTCGACGCTCTCCGTCACCTACCTCGCGTTCATCACCCTCGCCACGGTGATCGCGGCCTGCGGTGTGGTGCTCGACAACGCGGTCCTGATCGTGGGCGCGATGGCCGTGGGTCCGGAGTTCGGTCCCCTGGCCGGCATCTGCACGTCGATCGTGCAGCGGGCTCCCCGACTGGCCCTGCGCTCGCTGATCGCCCTGCTGGTCGGCTTCGCGGTGGCGATGACGGCGACGGTGGGCTTCAGCCTCTTCATGGACGCGATCGACCTGTTCAGCAAGGAGCAGTTGGAGGCCGACCGCCCCCAGACCGGGTTCGTCTACGCCCCCGACGCCTTCTCCTTCATCGTGGCCGTCCTGGCGGGCGCCGCCGGCACCCTCTCCCTGACCTCGGCGAAGTCCGGCGCCCTGGTCGGCGTGGCCATCTCGGTCACGACGGTCCCGGCAGCCGCCAACGCCGCCGTGGCCCTCAGCTACGGCGACATGGAACAGACCTGGGGCTCGACAGCCCAACTCCTGCTGAACCTGCTCGGCATCATCCTGGCGGGCACGCTGACGCTGCTGGCCCAGAAATACCTCTGGACCAGACAACGCCGTTCGAGGCAACTCACCTAGGGGCGCGGGGAACTGCGCGACAAGCACAACGAACCCCCGCAACCCGCAGAGCCCCCACCCCGAACCCGGCTCCTAACCCAGGGCCGACTTCACCACATCGGCCAGCCGCCCGGCGACAGAGCGCGCCTGGTCGATATCCGCGGCCTCGACCATCACGCGCACGAGCGGCTCGGTCCCGGAAGGCCGGAGCAACACCCGTCCGGTGGCCCCGAGTTCGCGCTCCGCCTCCCCGACGGCCGTCGCCAGCTCGGCCGACTCCGAGACCCGCGACCTGTCGACGTCGGGCACATTGATCAGCACCTGCGGCAACCGCTCCATCACGGAGGCCAGCTCCCGCAGCGAACGCCCGCTCTCGGCGACGCGAGCCGCCAGCATCAGCCCCGTCAGCGTGCCGTCACCGGTCGTCGCGTGGTCGAGGATGATCACGTGCCCGGACTGCTCGCCGCCGAGCGCGTACCCGTGCTCCTTCATCTCCTCCAGCACATACCGGTCGCCGACGGCGGCCTGCACGAGCTGGATGCCCTCCCGCTCCATGGCCAGCTTGAAGCCGAGGTTGGACATGACGGTCGCGACAACGGTGTCGGACCGCAGCGCGCCCCGCTCCCGCATGGCCAGCGCGAGCACGGCGAGGATCTGGTCCCCGTCGATCTCGTCACCCGTGTGGTCCACGGCCAGACACCGGTCGGCGTCCCCGTCGTGCGCGATGCCGAAGTCGGCCCCGTGCTCGATGACCGCGGCCTTCAGCTTCTCCAGGTGCGTGGACCCGCACCCGTCGTTGATGTTGAGCCCGTCCGGCTCGGCCCCGATGGTCACGATCTCCGCGCCGGCCCGCGTGAACGCCTCCGGTGACACCCAGGCGGCGGCACCGTGCGCCTCGTCGAGAACGATCCGCAGCCCGTCCAGCCGGTTGGGGAGCACGGCGATGAGGTGCGCTACGTAACGGTCGAACCCTTCGCCGTACGACCGCACGCGTCCGACGCCGCTGCCGGTCGGCCGGCTCCAGGGCGCGCCGGTGCGGTGCTCGTCGAAGACGGACTCGATCCTGCCCTCGAGCTCGTCGGCGAGCTTGTGGCCACCGCGGGCGAAGAACTTGATGCCGTTGTCGGGCATCGCGTTGTGGCTGGCGGAGAGCATCACGCCGAGGTCGGCGCCCAGCACACCGGTGAGATAGGCGACAGCGGGCGTCGGCAGCACGCCGACCTTCAGCACGTCCACGCCGGCGCTCGCCAGACCCGCCACCACGGCGGCCTCCAGAAACTCCCCGGACGCGCGCGGGTCCCGTCCGACGACTGCCACCGGCCGGTGACCCTCGAAGGTGCCCGCCTCGGCCAGCACATGCGCCGCCGCGACGGACAGGCCGAGCGCCATCTCCGCCGTCAGATCCGCGTTGGCGACACCGCGCACGCCGTCCGTGCCGAAGAGTCGTCCCACTTGTCCTCCTGAGGAAGCGTCAGTTTCAAAAGCCGTGCGGGTGCGTCGGACGATCGACCGGTCAGTCGGTCTACGGCGGCTCCGCATCCAGGCATTGGATGCCCTGAACATCCGATCACACAAGCCTTTGAGCACCTTGTGCCGTTATACGCCCACGGCTGCGAGAAAACGAACGCCCCGGCGACACTGTGGCGTGCCGCCGGGGCGTTCGGAGTACGTACGAGCGAACCGCACGGGCCCGACCCGGAATACGTACGAGCAGGCAGCGAAGCTTAGCGCTTGCTGTACTGCGGGGCCTTGCGGGCCTTCTTGAGACCGGCCTTCTTGCGCTCGACCGCGCGGTCGTCACGCGTGAGGAAGCCGGCCTTCTTGAGGGCGCCACGGTTGTTGTCGACGTCGGCCTCGTTCAGCGCGCGGGCGACACCGAGACGGAGCGCACCGGCCTGACCGGAGACACCGCCACCCGAGATACGGGCGATGACGTCGTAGCGGCCTTCGAGCTCGAGCACCTTGAAGGGCTCGTTGACTTCCTGCTGGTGCACCTTGTTCGGGAAGTAGTCCTCGAGGGTGCGACCGTTGATCTTCCACTTGCCGGTGCCCGGAACGATCCGGACGCGGGCGATGGCGTTCTTACGACGGCCCAGGCCGGCGGCCGGCTGGGGCTCGCCGAAGCGGGACGCGAGGGACTCCGAGGTGTACTCACCCTCGACGGGGACCTCGGACTCGGTGGTGTAGCTCTCGATGTCGACGAGCTCGGTCTCTTCGAGCGGCTGCTCGGCAGTGGTCTCGGCCACGGTTCTCCTCAGTTCTTTTCAGCTAGGGGGTGTGGCCGGAATTACTGCGCGACCTGGGTGATCTCGAACGGCACGGGCTGCTGAGCCGCGTGCGGGTGCACGTCACCCCTGTAGACCTTCAGCTTCGAGAGCATCTGACGGCCCAGCGTGTTCTTGGGGAGCATGCCCTTGACGGCCTTCTCGACGGCCTTCTCGGGGTTGTTCGCCAGGAGGTCGTCGTAGCGCACGGAGCGCAGACCGCCCGGGTACCCGGAGTGGCGGTACGCCATCTTCTGGGTCCGCTTGTTGCCGGAGAGGTGCACCTTGTCGGCGTTGATGATGATGACGAAGTCACCGGTGTCGACGTGGGGCGCGTAGATCGGCTTGTGCTTGCCCCGGAGGAGGGACGCGGCAGTGGTGGCGAGACGGCCCAGGACGATGTCCTGAGCGTCGATGACGTGCCACTGGCGCGTCACATCGCCGGGCTTGGGGCTGTACGTACGCACGGTTCGTAGCCTTCGCTTCTTCAGTGAATTGGTCCTGACAAGGTCACCGAAGACGATCACGACAGCCGAGACCGCACTGCGGTGACGCATACCGCGTGCTGGTCGCTGGTCATCGGCCCGGTGGACCGGTGTAAGGGCCCGTCCCGTGAGAAGAGCAAGCCAATACACAACGAAGATGCAGGATACCCGCGTCTCGGGTGCCGGGTCAAAACGGGGCCTGTCACCCGATCACACGTGAGCATGTCAGCCTGACCGGAAGCCGTCGTCGGAAACCCCCTCCCGGAGTGGCCTGCGCCACACTACAGGCGCCGGCCTGCGAATATGCCGCACCAACCACCCGGAGATGTCACCTTTGCCCGCACTCGCGCCGGGAACACCGTGGACTTCAGCGCCGGTTGAGGCGGAACAGCATCCCCCGCTCCCCGTCTAAGATGCGGCCCATGAGCTATGGGCAGGGGGGACCTCAGTCCCAGTGGGATCCGTGGAAACCGAACTCCCAGCAGCCGTGGACCAGCGGCGATGACGGCCCGACCCCGGACTGGGCCGCACTGGCGGAGGCGTCCGAGACGCGCAACAAACGCCGTCGGCTGCTCTTCATAGGCGGCGGCGCGCTCGCCACGCTCGCCATCGGCACCGCCGTCGCCATGGCCGTGGTGTCGGCGAACGGCAGCGACGAGGCGAACAAGCCAACCTCGTCACTGCCCGCGAGCGCCGGCCTGCCGAGCGCGTCCACCACCCCCTCCTTCGCGCCGACCAGCGCCCCGCCCCCGCTGAACCCGAAGGAGTTCGTCGCCAGCAAGGCCAAGGACACCGCCCCCAACGGGCCGGACCTCCTCTTCCCCGGCACGCAGCTGACCATGGGCTCGGCCGTGTACAAGAAGGGCCCCAAGGCCGACAGCACCACCTGCACCACGGGGGTCCAGGGCACCCTGGCCCAGGTGCTCACCGCCAACGACTGCACCCGCCTCATGCGCATCACCTACACCAAGGGCAATATCGCGGTCACGGTCGGTGTGGCGGTCTTCGACACCGAGGCACAGGCCCTCAAGGTCAAGAGCCAGGCCGACAAGAAGAGCATCGTGAAGGCCCTCACCGGCGGGGACGTCAAGGCCTTCTGCGACGGCGCTGTCTGCCGCTCCACGACCAACTCCTACGGCCGGTACGCCTACTTCACCATCACCGGCTTCACGGACGGCAAGGACGTGACCACGAAGGACACGGCGATCTTCACCGCGGGCGACGACCTCGCGGAGTTCGCCTTCCAGCGGATCCGCCAGCGCGGCGAGGCCCAGGCGTCGGCAGCGGCGGCGGCCGCGAACTGACCGCGGACGCCGACGCGGGGCCGGGAGGTCAGCAGCACCCGGCTCCGGGCAGCGTCCGCCTGTTGCGCGCCTCCTTGTTGCGTGCGGCGAGCAGCTCGTCGGCCGGGTAGCCGACCTCCTCCAGCGTCAGCCCGTGCGGCCGTACGACATGCACGGCCGAGTCCCGTACGCCCGCGGCCAGCACCTTCCCGGGCCACTCCGCCCCCCGGTGCCCGTCGCCCACGAACAGCAGCGCCCCGATCAGCGAACGCACCATGTTGTGGCAGAAGGCGTCGGCCCGGACGGTCGCGGTGACGACCCCGTCCTCGCCGCGCACCAGGCTCAGCTCCTGGAGCGTACGAATGGTCGTCGCCCCCTCCCGCCGCTTGCAGTAGGCGGCGAAGTCGTGCTCGCCCAGCAGCCGCCGGGCGGCCTCGTTCATGGCGTCGACGTCGAGCGGCCAGTCGTGCCAGAGGACGTGGCTGCGCAGCAGGGGGTCGACGCCTCCCGGGCTGTCCGTGACCCGGTACGCGTACCGCCGCCAGATCGCCGAGAACCGCGCGTTGAACCCGGCGGGCGCCTCGACGAGGGACCAGATCCGCACATCCTTGGCGAGCCGCCCGGCGAGCCGCTTGAGCAGCTTCTCCCGGTGCTCGGCCCAGAGGTCCTCCGGGAGATCGACGTGCGCCACCTGCCCGCGCGCGTGCACACCGGCGTCCGTCCGCCCGGCCACGGTCAGCTCGTACGTGGTCTCCCTCGACCGGGTCACGGTCCGCAGGGCGTCCTCGATGTCCCCCTGCACGGTCCGCCGCCCGCCGGCCTGCTTGGCCCACCCGGAGAACCCGCTCCCGTCGTACGAGAGATCCATCCGCACCCGTACGAACCCGGGCTGTACTTCGTCACTCACTCCTGGATCCTCTCAAGCCTGCGACCTACGGAGAACGCCTCCGCGAACACCTGGGAAAACGCGGAACGGGCCCGCCCCGAAGGGCGGACCCGTCCACTGCGAGGCGGTGCCTCAGGCGTCCTTGGACTCCTCGGCCGAAGCCTCGTCGGCCGGAGCCTCGTCGGCGGGCTTGGTGTCCTCGACGGCCTCGTCCTTCTTGAGGCCGTCTTCCTTGACCGCACGCTTGGTGGCGGCCTCGGCCTCACCAGTGGCCTGCTGCGCCACGGTCAGCGCCTCGACCAGCTCGATGACAGCCATGGGCGCGTTGTCGCCACGACGGTTACCGATCTTGGTGATGCGGGTGTAGCCACCCGGGCGGTTCTCGTAGCGCGGGCCGATCTCGGTGAAGAGCGTGTGCACGATGCTCTTGTCCGTGATCACCTGGAGCACCTGACGGCGGTTGTGAAGGTCGCCCTTCTTCGCCTTGGTGACCAGACGCTCGGCGTACGGACGCAGCTTGCGCGCCTTCGCCTCGGTGGTGGTGATGCGGCCGTGCTCGAACAGCGACTTCGCGAGGTTCGCGAGAAGCAGCTTCTCGTGCGCGGCACTGCCGCCCAGACGGGCACCCTTGGTGGGCTTCGGCATGGTGTTTCTCCTAGGTGTCTGCCCCGGCCGTATCAGGTACCGAGGTCAGTATCCGAGCGGGCGGACGCCCGTCGAAGATCCAGGCCCCTTTTTCAAAGCGCCTGGAGGATCCGCGCCCCCGAAGGGGCGCGGGGCGGTGCCGATATGCGACTCCGTCGCGCGAGCGCGGCCGGCCACGACGGCCCCGCGGCCGAAATCCGGCCGGCTCGCGCAGCGACTAGTACTGCTCGGTCTCGACGAACCCGGCGTCCGCGTCGTCGTCGGCGCCAAAGGCGTCGGCCGCGGCGGTCGGGTCGAATCCGGGCGGGCTGTCCTTGAGCGCGAGGCCCATGCCGGCCAGCTTCGCCTTGACCTCGTCGATGGACTTCGCACCGAAGTTACGGATGTCCAGCAGGTCGGCCTCGGAACGAGCCACGAGCTCACCCACGGAGTGGATGCCCTCGCGCTTGAGGCAGTTGTACGACCGAACGGTGAGCTCGAGCTCCTCGATCGGCAGGGCGAGATCAGCGGCGAGAGCGGCGTCCGTGGGGGACGGGCCCATGTCGATGCCCTCGGCGTCGATGTTCAGCTCGCGGGCGAGACCGAACAGCTCGACCAGCGTCTTACCGGCGGAGGCCATGGCGTCACGGGGACGCATCGACTGCTTGGTCTCGACGTCGACGATCAGCTTGTCGAAGTCGGTGCGCTGCTCGACACGCGTGGCCTCGACCTTGTACGTGACCTTCAGAACCGGCG
>NZ_JBHWUW010000069.1:3330-39913 GCF_042737245.1 Streptomyces sp. NPDC060002 | reverse complement strand
GTCCGGGCCCCCCCTAACCCCTCCCGCGGGGGCCCCCCCCCCCCAAACCCCCCCCCCCCCGCTCCGGTTCACGCCTGCGAGGAGCCGTACGACGCTCAGACCTCCACCACGACCGGGAGGATCATCGGCCTGCGGCGATAGGTGTCGGAGACCCACTTGCCCAGCGTGCGGCGGATGAGCTGCTGGAGCTGATGGGGCTCGACCACGCCGTCCTGGGCGGAGCGTTCCAGGATCTCGGCGATCTTCGGGGTGACGGCCGAGAAGGCCGAGTCCTCGATGCCCGAGCCGCGGGCCTGGATGTGCGGGCCGCCGGTGATCTTGCCGGTGGAGGAGTCCACGACGACGAACACCGAGATGATGCCCTCGTCGCCCAGGATCTTCCGGTCCTTGAGGGCCGGCTCGCCCACGTCGCCGACCGAGAGGCCGTCGACATAGACGTAACCCGCCTGGACCTTGCCGGTGATCTTCGCCTTGCCCTCGACCAGGTCGACGACGACGCCGTCCTCGGCGATCACGATGCGGTCGTGCGGGACACCGGTCTTGGCGCCCAGCTCGGCGTTGGCGCGCAGATGGCGCCACTCACCGTGGACCGGCATCAGGTTCTTCGGGCGGCAGATGTTGTAGAAGTACAGGAGCTCGCCCGCGGACGCGTGGCCCGAGACGTGCACCTTGGCGTTGCCCTTGTGGACGACGTGCGCGCCCCAGCGGGTCAGGCCGTTGATCACGCGGTAGACCGCGTTCTCGTTGCCGGGGATGAGCGACGAGGCCAGGATCACCGTGTCGCCGGGGACGATGCGGATCTGGTGGTCGCGGTTGGCCATGCGGGACAGGGCAGCCATAGGTTCGCCCTGGGAGCCCGTGCAGACCAGGACCACCTCGTGGTCGGGCAGGTCGTCGAGCGTCTTGACGTCCACGACCAGGCCCGGCGGCACCTTCAGGTAGCCCAGGTCGCGGGCGATACCCATGTTGCGGACCATCGAGCGGCCCACGAAGGCGACCCGGCGTCCGTACTCGTGCGCGGTGTCCAGGATCTGCTGGATGCGGTGGATGTGGCTGGCGAAGCTGGCCACGATGATCCGCTTGCGCGCGTTGGCGAAGACCGTGCGCAGGACGTTGGAGATGTCCCGCTCGGGCGCCACGAAACCGGGGACCTCGGCGTTCGTGGAGTCGGAGAGAAGAAGGTCGATACCTTCCTCGCTCAGACGTGCGAACGCGTGCAGATCCGTGAGACGGCCGTCCAGCGGGAGCTGGTCCATCTTGAAATCGCCCGTGTGGATCACCATGCCCGCCGGTGTGCGGATGGCGACGGCGAGGGCGTCCGGGATCGAGTGGTTGACGGCGATGAACTCGCAGTCGAAGGGGCCGATGCGCTCACGGTGTCCCTCCGTCACCTCGAGGGTGTACGGGCGGATCCGGTGCTCCTGGAGCTTGGCCTCGATGAAGGCGAGGGTCAGCTTGGAGCCGATCAGCGGGATGTCCGGCTTCTCCCGGAGGAGGTAGGGGACGGCGCCGATGTGGTCCTCGTGACCATGGGTGAGGACGATGCCCTCGATGTCGTCGAGGCGGTCCCTGATGGACGTGAAGTCCGGCAGGATCAGGTCGATTCCGGGCTGCTCCTCCTCGGGGAAGAGCACGCCGCAGTCGACGATCAGCAGACGGCCGCCGTACTCGAAGACCGTCATGTTCCGGCCGATTTCGCCGAGGCCGCCGAGCGGGGTGACCCTGAGGCCGCCCGCCGGGAGCGGCGGGGGCGGGGCAAGTTCGGGATGCGGATGACTCAAAAGACTCTCCTCAACCACACACGCCACGTACCGGTGGGCACGTGGCGCGCGTGACGTTCGTGCAGTAGCAGTTGTTGTTGTGGATTGCAGGCACCGGAGGCCTGCTATTCAGTTGTGAAGTCTGTTGTCAGAGCTGTACCCCGCCCGCCGCAAGATCGATCTTGAGCTGTTCGATCTCTTCGGACGAGCACTCGACCATGGGGGAGCGCAGCGGGCCGGCGGGCAGGCCCAGCAGGGTGAGCGCCGCCTTGGTGGTCATCACGCCCTGGGTACGGAACATGCCCGTGTACACCGGGAGCAGCTTCTGGTGGATCTCGGTCGCCTTCTGGACGTCCCCGGCGGTGAACGCGTCGACGAGGGCGCGCAGGTCCGGGGTGACCACATGGCCGACGACCGAGACGAAACCGACCGCGCCCACGGAGAGCAGCGGCAGGTTCAGCATGTCGTCACCGGAGTACCAGGCCAGACCGGAGCGCGCGATGGCCCAGCTCGCGCGGCCCAGGTCGCCCTTGGCGTCCTTGTTGGCGACGATCCGCGGGTGCGCCGCGAGGCGGACCAGCGTCTCGGAACTGATCGGGACACCGCTGCGGCCGGGAATGTCGTAGAGCATGACCGGCAGGTCGGCGGCGTCGGCGACGGCCGTGAAGTGCCGGTACAGGCCCTCCTGAGGGGGCTTGTTGTAGTACGGGGTGACGACCAGGAGGCCTTGTGCGCCCGCCTTCTCGGCCGCGCGGGCGAGTTCGACACTGTGGTGGGTGTCGTTGGTGCCGACGCCGGCGACGACGTGGGCACGGTCTCCGACGGCTTCCTGGACGGCTCGTACCAGGTCCGATTTCTCCGCGTCACTGGTGGTGGGGGACTCGCCGGTGGTGCCGTTGACGATCAGGCCGTCGTTGCCTGCGTCCACCAGGTGGGTGGCGAGCCGCTGTGCGCCGTCGAGGTCGAGTGCGCCGTCCGCCGTGAAGGGCGTGACCATGGCGGTGAGGACCCGCCCGAAGGGGGTCTGCGGAGAGGAGGTCGGAGCCATGGGTGACACGCTACTCGTTACTCACCGTGGGGTCTGCCCTCGGGGGGTGCGAAAAGTCATGACAAAGATGGAACCCGGCACTGCCTGCTCGGGGGTTCAAGCAGTGCCGGGTCCGTTTGATCAGGCTAGATGAACTTCTCTAAATGCCGCAATACGGACACTTCGCGCGGGTGATCCGTACATACGTCTCCGTCGGCCCGTCTCCGTCGCCCCGTCCCGGCCGCGTCCGTCAGGGCGCCACTCGGCCGTTGGCATTGAAGGCCGCGTACGTGAGGGGCATGAGCTTGGCCCACTCGGCCTCCATCTTCTCGCCCACCATCTCGATCTCCCGCTGCGGGAAGGACGGGACCTTCGCCAGCTCGTGCTGGGTGCGCAGACCGAGGAAGTGCATCAGCGAGCGGGCGTTGCAGGTGGCGTACATCGAGGAGAACAGGCCGACCGGCAGGACCGCACGGGCGACCTCGCGGGCGACGCCGGCGGCGAGCATCTCCTGGTAGGCCTCGTAGGCCCGCCGGTAGGAGTCCTCCATGGTGCGGCCGACGAGCTCCTGCTGGGCCTGCGTGCCCTCGGCGAAGACGTACTTGCCGGGACGTCCCTGCTGGACGAGTTTGCGGGACTCGCCGGGGACGTAGAAGACGGGCTGGAGCTCCCGGTAGCGGCCGGACTCCTCGTTGTACGACCAGCCCACGCGGTGGCGCATGAACTCGCGGAAGACGAAGATCGGGGCACTGATGAAGAACGTCATCGAGTTGTGCTCGAAGGGGCTGCCGTGCCGGTCCCGCATCAGGTAGTTGATCAGGCCCTTCGAGCGCTCCGGGTCCTTGCCCAGCTCGTCCAGGGACTGTTCGCCGGCGGTCGAGACGCGGGCGGCGAAGAGCACGTCGGCGTCGGACGCGGTGTGCTTGACCAGTTCGACGGTGACGTCGCTGCGGAAGCCGGGCTTGAGGTCGTCGGCGGGGCTGTCGGTCACTGTGCGGGGGTCCTTCCATCGCGTCTTCGGAGCGGCGCCAACTCTACGGGGGCCGCCGAGCCGGGCGTCCACGGGCGTGCCGCGGGATTCGTGCGGGACGTCTGCCGATATGGGGCACGTTTTCGGGCACTCGCTCGTCTGTATCAGTGAAAGCGCCCGATCGAAAGCCCCAGGAGGAAGTACCCATCATGTTCCGCCGGCGCGAGCCCGTACCCTTCGCCTTCCTCGCCGAGGCCGACCGGTTCCGTAGCAATGTCGCTCCCCCGCCCTCCGAGCGGTCCTCCGCCGGGCAGATAGCCGGGCATTGGCTGTTGGGGCTCACCATCGTGGCCGCGCTGGTCGGCGCCCTGGTCATCGGGATGCCCGCGCTGAGCCTGGACCGTTCGGCGCAGACACAGGAGTCGCAGGCGTCCCAGGGGCACTGACGCCTCCCCCACCGCCCGAATGGCGTGGGAGGTACCCCCATGGCCCCCCGATGGTGGTGAGCCGGGACACAGGCGGATAACCTCACCGGGCACAGCCCACGCATGGACGAGTGAGGACCAGCCGTGCCCCTGCCCTTCCTGACGGCCGACCGCGCATTCGATGCGGCGGACGACGTCGCGTTGCCCTTCGAGGACCGTGAGCGCTGGCGGCGCCCCTACCGGCCCGGCCCCTGGCGGGTCGGGGTGGCCGCGCTGGCGCTGCTGCTCGCCTCGTACGTGCTGTTCGCGGCCGTCATCATCGCGTTGACCGGGTCGGTGTCCGAGGCCGGTGCGGTCTTCGGCTGTTCTCTGCTCGTGATCGCCGCTGCCCTGCGGTTGCTGCGTATGGGTGTGTGGGTGAGCGACCGCGGGCTGCGGCACGTGCGTTTCCTCCTCACCCGCACACTGCCCTGGGAGCGGGTCGTGGCGGTGCGGACCGTGCAGCAGCCGGTGCGCTGGCTGGGGCTGCCGCGGACCGTCCAGGGGCAGGCCCTGACCCTCGGACGGCGGGACCGTCCCAAGGAGGCCGCGCAGCTGCTGACCACGCACGGGGCGGACTTCCTGGCGCGTGGCGAGGCGTTCGACCGGGCGGCGGACGCGATCGAGGCGTGGGCCGCGGAGAACCGGCGCGGCTGATCCCTCGGCCACCGGATCCGACATCCGGCCGTGCGCCGAAGGGGCCGGTCCGCCACAGGTGCGGGCCGGCCCCTTCGGCGTACGGCTCAGGCGGTCTGCACCGGCTTGCCGTCGTGCAGGCTGATCGCGCGTTGCATCGCCTTGCGGGCCCGGGGGGTGTCCCGGGCGTCGTGGTAGGCGACGGCGAGACGGAACCAGGTGCGCCAGTCGTCGGGGGCCGCCTCGGTCTCGGCCTTGCGCCGGTCGAAGACCTCGTCGGCGGAGTCGCGGTCGACGCGGCCGCCCGCGGTGCGCTTCAGTTCGTCGACGGGCAGTCCGCCCTCGGCGTCGAGTTCGGCGGCGAGGGCGTTGGCGCGGTGGACGAACTGGGTGTTCTTCCACAGGAACCAGACGCCGATGACCGGCAGGATCAGCACCGCCACGCCGAAGGTGACGGTCAGGAGCGTGCCGGACTGGATGAGCATGACGCCGCGGCTGCCGACCAGGACGAAGTAGAAGACCAGGACGGCGGCCGTGACGGCGTAGGAGAGCTTGGCTCGCATGTCAGCCTCGGCCGAGGTCCAGGAAGTTTTCCAGGCCGAAGGTGAGGCCCGGCGTCGACACCACCCGGCGGGCGCCCAGCAGGATGCCCGGCATGAAGCTGCTGTGGTGCAGCGAGTCGTGGCGGACCGTGAGGGTCTCGCCCTCGCCGCCGAGCAGCACCTCCTGGTGGGCCAGCAGACCACGCAGCCGGACGGCGTGCACCGGGACGCCGTCGACGTTCGCGCCCCGCGCCCCGTCCAGACCCGTCTCCGTGGCGTCCGGCGCCGGGGCCGTGCCCGCCTCGCGACGGGCCTCGGCGATGAGCTGGGCGGTGCGCGTGGCGGTGCCCGAGGGCGCGTCCACCTTGTTGGGGTGGTGGAGTTCGACGACCTCGACGGACTCGAAGTACGGCGCGGCGATCTGCGCGAACTTCATGGTCAGGACGGCTCCGATGGAGAAGTTGGGCGCGATGAGCACGCCCGTCTCCGGTGACTCGGCCAGCCGGCCCGTCAGGTGCGCGAGGCGCTCCTCGGTCCAGCCGGTGGTGCCGACCACGGCGTGGATGCCGTGCCGTACGCAGTAGTCGAGGTTGTCCATGACCGAGGCGGGCGTGGTCAGTTCGACCACGACCTGGGCCCCGCTCTCGGTCAGCGTCTCGAGCTTGTCGCCCCGGCCGAGGGCGGCCACCAGCTCCATGTCCTCGGCGGCCTCGACCGCCCGTACCGCCTCGGAACCGATCCGGCCCTTGGCGCCGAGGACCGCCACGCGCAGCTTGCTCATCTGTTGTGCTTCCTTACCGAAGTTGCCGAAGGCCTGCCGGAGAGGGTCAGGCGACCGCGTCGTGCAGCCGGGCGGCCTGCTTGTCCTTGAGCGGGCCGATGACCGACAGCGACGGGCGCCGTCCCAGGATGTCGCGGGCCACCGAGCGGACCTCGTCCGGGGTCACCGCCGCTATCCGGGTCAGCATGTCGTCGACCGACATCTGCTCGCCCCAGCACAGCTCGCTCTTGCCGATGCGGTTCATGAGCGCGCCGGTGTCCTCCAGGCCGAGGACCGTGGAGCCCCTCAGCTGGCCGATGGCGCGGCCGATCTCCTCGTCGGACAGGCCGTGCTCGGCGACCTGGTCGAGTTCGTCCCGGCAGATCTTCAGCACGTCGTGCACCTGGCTCGGGCGGCAGCCCGCGTACACGCCGAAGAGGCCGCAGTCGGCGAAGCCGGAGGTGTACGAGTACACGCTGTAGGCCAGGCCGCGCTTCTCGCGGACCTCCTGGAAGAGGCGGGAGGACATGCCGCCGCCGAGGGCCGTGTTCAGCACGCCGAGCGCCCAGCGCCGGTCGTCCGTGCGGGCCAGGCCCGGCATGCCGAGGAC
Organism: Streptomyces sp. NPDC060002; assembly: GCF_042737245.1. Taxonomy (NCBI): domain Bacteria; kingdom Bacillati; phylum Actinomycetota; class Actinomycetes; order Kitasatosporales; family Streptomycetaceae; genus Streptomyces; species Streptomyces sp. NPDC060002. The sequence continues at coordinate 33,144 of NZ_JBHWUW010000069.1, read as the reverse complement.
GACATGCGCCTGTTCCGTCTTGCGGCCGATCAGCTCGACGCGGCCGGCGGAGCGGATCGCGCGCCGGCCGTCGCGCGGGGCGATGGGTGTGGCGTCCGGGTTCTTGAGGGCGCCCGCGTTCTCGAAGGCCGCGCGGACCTGGCGTACGACCTTGTTGTGGTCGATGTTGCCGGCGGCCGCGACCACGAGGTGGGTCGGGTCGTAGTGCTTCTTGTAGAAGCGGCGGATGCGGTCGGCGGTGAGGGCGTTGACCGTGTCGACTGTGCCGAGGACCGGGCGGCCGAGGGCGTTGTCGCCGAACATCGTGTGCGCGAACAGGTCGTGCACACAGTCGCCGGGATCGTCCTCGGTCATCGCGATCTCCTCGAGGATCGCGCCGCGCTCGACGTTGACGTCCTCCTCGCGGATGAGGGAGCCCGTGAGCATGTCGCAGACGACGTCGATGGCGAGCGGCAGGTCGGCGTCGAGCACGCGCGCGTAGTAGCACGTGTACTCCTTGGCCGTGAACGCGTTCATCTCGCCGCCGACCGCGTCTATGGCGGAGGAGATGTCCAGCGCCGACCTGCGGTGCGTCCCCTTGAAGAGGAGGTGCTCCAGGTAGTGGGTGGCGCCGTTCAGGGCTGGCGTCTCGTCGCGGGAGCCGACGTGCGCCCAGATGCCGAAGGTGGCGGAGCGGACCGAGGGGAGGGTCTCGGTGACGATGCGCAGGCCGCCCGGGAGGGTGGTCTTGCGGACGACACCGATGCCGGCCGTGCCCTTGATCAGGGTTTGGGTACGGGCAACGGCCCGCGCCTCCGAAGAGGTGCGGGCCGTGGCCTGGGAGCTACTCGACGTCACTTGTCGGTGTCGTCCTTCGTGTCCTCATCAGCTTCCTCGCCCTCGATCACGGGGATCAGGGAGAGCTTGCCGCGGGAGTCGATCTCGGCGATCTCGACCTGGACCTTGGAGCCCACACCGAGTACGTCCTCGACGTTCTCCACGCGCTTGCCACCGGCGAGCTTGCGGATCTGCGAGATGTGCAGCAGACCGTCCTTGCCCGGGAGCAGCGACACGAACGCACCGAAGGTGGTGGTCTTGACGACCGTACCCAGGTAGCGCTCGCCGACCTCCGGCATGGTCGGGTTGGCGATGCCGTTGATCGTGGCGCGGGCGGCTTCGGCCTGCGAGCCGACCTGGGCACCGATGTAGATGGTGCCGTCGTCCTCGATCGTGATCTCGGCGCCGGTGTCCTCCTGGATCTGGTTGATCATCTTGCCCTTGGGGCCGATGACCTCACCGATCTTGTCCACGGGGATCTTGACGGTGATGATCCGCGGGGCGTTCGGGGACATCTCGTCCGGCGTGTCGATCGCTTCCATCATCACGTCGAGGATGTGGAGGCGGGCGTCGCGGGCCTGCTTGAGGGCCGCGGCCAGGACGGAGGCCGGGATGCCGTCCAGCTTGGTGTCGAGCTGGAGGGCGGTGACGAACTCCTTGGTGCCGGCGACCTTGAAGTCCATGTCGCCGAAGGCGTCCTCCGCACCGAGGATGTCGGTGAGGGCGACGTAGTGCGTCTCGCCGTTGATCTCCTGGGAGATCAGACCCATGGCGATACCGGCGACGGGGGCCTTCAGCGGCACACCGGCGTTCAGCAGCGACATGGTGGAGGCGCAGACCGAGCCCATGGACGTCGAGCCGTTGGAGCCGAGGGCCTCGGACACCTGACGGATCGCGTAGGGGAACTCCTCGCGCGTCGGCAGGACCGGCACGATGGCGCGCTCGGCGAGGGCGCCGTGGCCGATCTCGCGGCGCTTGGGCGAGCCCACGCGGCCGGTCTCGCCGACGGAGTACGGCGGGAAGTTGTAGTTGTGCATGTAGCGCTTGCGGGTCACCGGGGAGAGGGTGTCCAGCTGCTGCTCCATCCGGAGCATGTTGAGGGTGGTGACGCCCAGGATCTGGGTCTCGCCACGCTCGAACAGCGCCGAGCCGTGCACGCGCGGGATGGCCTCGACCTCGGCGGCGAGCGTACGGATGTCCGTGACGCCGCGGCCGTCGATGCGCGTCTTCTCCTTGATCACGCGCTCACGGACCAGCTGCTTGGTGAGCGAGCGGTACGCGGCGGAGATCTCCCTCTCGCGACCCTCGAACTCCGGCAGGAGCTTCTCGGCGGCGAGCGCCTTGACGCGGTCCAGCTCGGCCTCGCGGTCCTGCTTGCCGGCGATGGTCAGCGCGGAGGCGAGCTCCGGGCGGACGGCGGCGGACAGCGCCTCCAGGATGTCGTCCTGGTAGTCGAGGAAGACCGGGAAGTCGCCGGTCGGCTTCGCGGCCTTGGCGGCGAGGTCGGCCTGGGCCTTGCAGAGCACCTTGATGAAGGGCTTCGCGGCGTCCAGACCGGCGGCGACGACCTCCTCGGTCGGCGCCTCGGCGCCGCCCGCGACCAGCTGGATGGTCTTGTCGGTGGCCTCGGCCTCGACCATCATGATCGCGACGTCGCCGTCCTCCAGGACGCGGCCGGCGACGACCATGTCGAAGACGGCGTCCTCGAGCTCGGTGTGCGTCGGGAACGCGACCCACTGACCGTTGATCAGCGCGACGCGGACGCCGCCGATCGGGCCGGAGAAGGGCAGACCGGCCAGCTGCGTGGACGCGGAGGCGGCGTTGATCGCCACGACGTCGTACAGGTGGTCGGGGTTGAGCGCCATGATCGTGGCGACGACCTGGATCTCGTTGCGCAGGCCCTTCCTGAAGGACGGGCGCAGCGGCCGGTCGATCAGGCGGCAGGTGAGGATGGCGTCCTCGGAGGGGCGGCCCTCACGGCGGAAGAAGCTGCCGGGGATCTTGCCGGCGGCGTACATCCGCTCCTCGACGTCCACCGTGAGGGGGAAGAAGTCGAGCTGGTCCTTGGGGTTCTTGGAGGCGGTGGTGGCCGACAGCACCATGGTGTCGTCGTCCAGGTACGCCACGGCGGAGCCGGCGGCCTGCTTGGCCAGGCGGCCCGTCTCGAAGCGGATGGTGCGGGTGCCGAAAGTGCCGTTGTCGATGACGGCCTCGGCGTAGTGGGTCTCGTTCTCCACTAGCATTTTCTCCGTTACTTGTCGTCTTTCGTCCCTCGCTGCCCGTGTGGCAGGGGGACGGTGGCGGAGAAACGCTCGGTGCGGGCCGGTCTTCGATCGAAGCACCCGGGGATCTCTTTCCCGGGGGCCACTACCGAGGACCGGCGGCGGCGAGGCGCGCTTCTCCTCGTTCGGTGGGCGTGCTGACGTCTACCCGCAGCGAGTGCACGTCATCACGCTGTGTCGTACGTACGGCGTTGTGCTACCACACTACAAAGCGTTGGTGACACTCCGCACGTTCCCGCACGGCGACAGGGTGTACGACGAGCCCTGTCGCCGGTGGTACATCGCGTGTACCGGTGCATGCTGATTCGTACCACTGTGTACCGGTACGTACAGCAAAAGGGAGCGGTCCCGATGGTCGGGAACCGCTCCCCTCACGGCGTCCTACTTGGAACCGCCCGCCGCACCACGGCGGATGCCGAGGCGGTCGACCAGCGCACGGAAGCGCTGGATGTCCTTCTTGGCGAGGTACTGCAGAAGGCGGCGACGCTGACCGACCAGGATCAGCAGACCACGACGGGAGTGGTGGTCGTGCTTGTGCGTCTTGAGGTGCTCGGTCAGGTCCGAGATCCGGCGCGACAGCATGGCGACCTGGACCTCGGGGGAGCCGGTGTCGCCCTCCTTCTGACCGAACTCGGTGATGAGCTGCTTCTTCGTAGCGGCGTCGAGCGGCACGCGTACTCCTCGTAGTCTTTTCATGGCCACCGAGTGCCCCCGGTCTATGTCTCGGGGGAGCTTCCGTTACTCGGGAGGCGGGATCCGCTGAGCGCGACCTCCAGAACCTTCAGGGACTCCCTGAGGGCGTATCCGGGGGTGCGTACACAAACGGCCGAAAGCCAGGGTAGCAGGCCGGGACGCCGGGCTTGTCCGGGATATCGCGGCGGGCGGTCCGGCCGTGCCGCACCGCGCGGGGGCAGTGTACGGGCGACGACGCCGGGCCGGAACGTAAAGGAAGAACCTCTGAGCTGGGGGAACGCCGACAAGTAGGGTGACGCCACAGCTCGTTGGAACAGCGGGAACTCAGTGGAGAGGGTCGGAGCCGACATGGCCGATGCCGAGGACAAAGACGTCAAAGCACGCAAGGAGCGGGAGCGGGACGAGCTGTACGCGCTCGACATCTCCGGCGTCGAGTGGCAGTGCGCCCCGGGCACGGAGGAGCACGAGGAGCGCGTCGAGATCGCCCACCTGCCCGAGGGGGCCGTGGCGATGCGGTCGTCGCTCGACCCGGAGACGGTGCTGCGCTATACGGAGGCGGAGTGGCGGGCCTTCGTGCTGGGTGCACGGGACGGCGAGTTCGACCTGGAGCCGGCGCCGCACGACAGGGGGTCCGCCGCGCGGTAGCCGGGCCGGCGGCCGGTGTGTGCCGGCCGCCGCTCCTGCACACCGGGTGCGGCGGTGAGCCGGGACCGGAGCGCGGCGCCGCACGACAGGGGGTCCGCCGCGCGGTAGCCGGGCCGGCGGCCGGTGTGTGCCGGCCGCCGCTCCTGCGCCCGAGCGGGCGAGGACGGTGTGGGCGGGCGGGGGCCGAAGCTCGCGCTCGACGTCGTGCGGCCTGATCGGCTCGCGGGCGGCCTCCTTCCACGGCCGCCCGGCGGTCAGCCCGTCATCGACCGGGCCGCCGCGTACACGTCGAAGACGGCCAGTGCCAGCGGGACGAGCGTCAGCAGCACGAAGCCCTCGGCGAGCTCCATGAAACGGCCCCAGAACGGCGTGAGGCCGCCCCGCGAGCCGATCAGGCCGATCGCGGTGACGATCGCGGACGCCGCCGCGATCGCCGCGACGAGCCAGACGGTACGGATGTCCAGGTCGGTGCGGTCGCCCGTCAGCGCGTCGCGGATCACCGAGTGCGGCGGGTTCAGCGCCAGACCGAGTCCGAGCAGGACGAGGGAGCCGAGCCCCGCCGCCAGTACGGGGGCGACCTGGGCGGTGTAGCGGAACAGGTGGGCGCGCATCAGCAGGGCGATGCCCGCGGCCAGGGCGAGGAGCCGGGCCCAGACGTCGTCGGAGAACCCGAGAACCGCGCAGGCGCCGACCGTGATCACCGCACAGCCGCCCACCAGGCCGACCAGGAGTTCGTGTCCGCGGCGGGCCTGGGCGGCGATCCGCTCGGCGTCGACCGGCTCCCGTGGGAGGGGATCGGCGCCGTACGCGCCGCGCGGAGCGGTGGCCGGGGCGTCGAAGCCGATCGGCAGGCGGGCGAAGCGCATGGACAGGCCGGGCAGGAAGGCCAGCGCGCCCACGCCGACGGGGGCGCACAGGGCGGCGGTCTCGGCCGGTGTCCAGTGCGCGAGGATCGCCGCGAACACCGCAGCCAGGCCGGCGCCGGAGGCGACCACGAAGGCGACGAACGGTCCGTCCCCGCGTGGGGAGCACAGGGTGAGGAGCACCGCGGCGAGCAGCACCGCGGCGCAGGCCAGCAGGAACTGGAGCCTGCCGATGCCCTGCCCGTCGGCGAGCGGGAGGAGTCCGGAGCCCGCCACGCCCACGTTGGGCAGCGCGCCGAGCCCGAGGGCGACGGCCGAGCCCCGGTCGTCGTAGACGCGGGCCCGGACACAGGCGAGGGCGACCAGCAGGACACCGACGACCGCGGCCAGGACGCCGGGCAGGCCGTACATGTCGTGACGCGGGTCGCCGGTCCAGGCCACGAAGGCGAGCAGGGCCGGCAGGACCCCTCCGCCGACGAGACCCGCGGCGCGGGTCAGCTCACCGCTCCACAGGGTGTGCTCGCGCGTCACGGCCGAGGCGACCGCCTCCGACACGTCGTCGAAGACGGCGGGCGGCAGCGACTCGGAGAAGGGCCGCAGCGTGAGGAGCTCGCCGTCGAGGATGTGCTGGGCGGCGAACGAACGGGAACTGTCGAGGACGGTGCCGTCCCGGCGGACGAGGTGGTAGCCGACCGGAGCGCCCTCGGCGGGGCTCTGCCGGGAGAGCCGGAGGATCTCCGGGTGGATGTCGGCGACGGGGACGTCGTCGGGCAGCGCCACGTCGATCCGGCTGTCGGGGGCGACGATGGTGACCCGGCAGAAACCGAGCCCCGTCCCCGCCGCGGGAGCGGCTCCGGTGCCGCGCCCTTCTCCGGTGGCTGCCGCGGAGGCCGCGATACTCACCTGCTGCTCCCCCTCAGTGATGGTTCCGCGTCGGCGTGTTCGGCGTCGGTCGGCGGTGTGAAGGTTCCGCGCCGGATGGTGCGCGGCGCGGCCCGCGGGTGTGCTCACGCGAACATCCGGCACCCTACCGCCCCTTGGCCGTACGGGCAGTCAGTAGGATCACGCGGCGGCCCGCGTCCGTCCGGCACGGGGCGGCGGACGAAGTCTTCCGGGGTCGCGCAAGGGGATTCGGGGCCTCGCAAGGGGGTTGGTGAGCAGTGAGCCACATCGTCGTGAAGCGCCAGCCACGGGCGCTGCCGTCCGAGGTTCCCACGGGCGAGGTCGTTCTGCAGCCTCCGCCGGAGCTGCCGCGGGGCCATCAGGAGAGCGTGCTGATGCAACTGCTGCCGACGCTCGGCATGGGCGGCTCGGTGGTCTTCTTCTTCACGAGCGGGCAGCCGTTCATGCGCATCATGGGCATGGTCATGATCGCCTCGACCGTGGCCATGTCGATCGCGATGGTGGTGCGCTTCCGGCGCGGGTCACAGGGGCAGTTGGCGGATCTGCGCCGCGACTACCTGAGCTATCTGGCGCAGACCCGGCGCACCGCGCTCGACACCGCGCGGGCGCAGCGTGACGCGCAGTACTACCTGCACCCCTCCCCCGAGCAGCTGTGGGCGCTGGTCGCCGAGGGCAGCCGGGTGTGGGAACGGCGGCCCGGGGACGAGGACTTCGGCCAGGTCCGCGTCGGCCTCGGCGCGCAGGCCCTCGCCACCCCGCTGATCGCCCCCGAGACCGGCCCGGTGGAGCAGCTGGAGCCGCTGACCGCGGGCGCGCTCCAGCGCTTCCTCGCCGTCCACGACAGCCTCGACGACCTGCCGATGGCCGTCTCCCTGCGCGCCTTCTACCACGTCACGGTCAGCGGTGAGCCGCGGTCGGTGCGCTCCTGCGCCCGTGCCCTGGCCGGTTCGCTGGCCGCGCTGCACTCGTCCGAGGACCTGGTTCTCGTCGTCGCGGCGGGCCGGGAGGAACTGCCGCACTGGGAGTGGGCCAAGTGGCTGCCGCACGTCCAGGCGTCCGGGGCCGTGGACGGGGCGGGCAGCCGCAGACTGATCGGCGCCGACACCCATGAGCTGGAGAACCTGCTCGGGGCCCGGCTGACCGGTCGCCCGCGGTTCCATCCGCACGCGACGCCGCTGCCCGACGAGCCGCACATCGTCGTCGTCCTCGACGGCGTCTCCCTCCCCCCGGACTCGGTCCTGGCCAATCCCGAGGGTCTCCAGGGCGTGACGGTCCTCGAGATCGTCCCCGGTGAGCCGACGGGGGCCGGCGGCGAGCTCGACATCGTCGTACAGCCCGGGTCGCTGCGGCTGGAGTCGGGACACGGCGCCGTGTACGAGGGGACGCCCGACGCGCTCTCCCCGGAGTCCGCCGAGGCGCTCGCCCGGCAGCTCGCCCCGCTGCGGATGGCCTCCGGCGGGGACGACGACGAGCCGCTGCTGGCCAACCTGGAGTTCACCGACCTGCTGAACCTCGGAGACGCGGCGTCCGTGGACACCCGGCGCACCTGGCGGCCGCGTTCACTGGCGGAGCGGCTGCGGGTGCCGATCGGGGTGGGCGAGGACGGCCGTCCGGTGATGCTGGACCTCAAGGAGGCGGCGCAGGAGGGCATGGGCCCGCACGGTCTGTGCGTGGGCGCGACGGGCTCCGGCAAGTCCGAGCTGCTGCGCACCCTGGTGCTGGGCCTGGCGGTCACCCACTCCTCCGAGACCCTGAACTTCGTCCTCGCCGACTTCAAGGGCGGCGCGACCTTCGCCGGCATGGCGCAGATGCCGCACGTGGCGGCCGTGATCACCAACCTGGCGGACGACCTGACGCTGGTGGACCGGATGGGCGACTCCATCCGGGGTGAACTCAACCGCCGTCAGGAGCTGCTGCGGGACGCGGGCAACTACGCCAACATCCACGACTACGAGAAGGCGCGGGCCGCGGGCGCCGCCCTCCAGCCGATCCCCTCCCTGGTCCTGGTGATCGACGAGTTCAGCGAGTTGCTGACGGCGAAGCCGGACTTCATCGAGATGTTCGTGCAGATCGGCCGGATCGGCCGCTCGCTCGGTGTGCACCTGCTGCTGGCCTCGCAGCGCCTGGAGGAGGGCCGCCTGCGCGGCCTGGAGACCTATCTGTCGTACCGCGTCGGCCTGCGCACCTTCTCGGCGGCTGAGTCGCGGGCGGCGCTGGGCGTGCCCGACGCGTACTCGCTGCCGAACGTGCCGGGTTCCGGCTTCCTGAAGTTCGGCACGGACGAGATGGTGCGGTTCAAGGCGGCGTACGTGTCCGGGGTCCACCGCTCGGGCGCTCAGCGGACGGCGGCGGGGGGCGGCCCGCTGCCGGTGGACCGGCGGCCGGTGCTGTTCACCTCGGCGGAGGTGCCGGTGCGGTACGCGGCCGTGCCGCAGGCACGCCCGTCCGGCGACGCGGAGGTGGACGACGCGCTCGCGGACACCGTGCTCGACGTGATCGTGCGCCGGCTGGAGGCCCAGGGCCCGGCGGCGCACCAGGTGTGGCTGCCGCCACTGGACAGCCCGCCGTCGCTGGACGCGCTGCTGCCGGGGCTCACGGCGGTGCCGGGCCGCGGTCTCACCCAGCCGGGCTACGAGGGTGCGGGCCGGCTGGTCGTGCCGGTGGGTCTGGTGGACAAGCCGTTCGAGCAGCGCCGTGACTCCCTCTGGGTGGACTTCTCCGGCGCCGCGGGCCATATGCAGATCGTCGGCGGCCCGCAGTCCGGCAAGTCGACCCTGCTGCGCTCGCTGATCTGCTCCTTCGCCCTCACCCACACGCCGCACGAGGTCCAGTTCTACGGCCTCGACTTCGGCGGCGGCGGAATGGCGTCGGTGGCCGGGCTGCCGCACGTGGGCGGGGTCGCCTCCCGGCTCGACCCGGAGCGGGTACGGCGCACGGTGGCCGAGGTGTACGGCGTGCTGACCCGCCGTGAGGAGTACTTCCGCTCGGCCGGCATCCCGTCGATCGCGGAGTTCCGGGCCAGGCGGGCCCGCGGGGACATCTCGGTCACGGACCAGCCCTGGGGCGATGTGTTCCTGGTCGTCGACGGATGGGGCAACTTCCGGTCGGAGTACGAGGCGATGGACCAGGTGATCCTCGACATCGCGGCGCGCGGCCTCGGCTACGGCGTCCACCTGGTGCTGACCGCCTCGCGTTCGATGGAGGTCAGGGCCGCCCTCAAGGACCAGCTGATGAACCGCCTCGAACTGCGGCTCGGCGACACGATGGACTCCGAGATCGACCGCAAGGTCGCCGCGAACGTCCCGGCGGGCGTCCCGGGCCGTGGCCAGTCGCCGCAGAAACAGCACTTCATGGCCGCGGTGCCGCGCATCGACGGCCTCGCCTCCGACACGGGCCTCGCCGACGCCACGCAAGCGCTGACCACGGAGGTCTCCCGGCAGTGGGAGGCGGCGCCCGCGCCTGAAGTACGGCTGCTGCCGCGGGAGTTCCCGGCCGCCTCGCTGCCGCCGGGCGACCGCTTCCCGCGCCGCGGGGTCGCCTTCGCTCTCGACGAGGACCGTCTCGAGCCGGTCTACGTCGACTTCGAGCAGGATCCGTTCCTCCTCGTCCTCGGCGAGAGCGAGTCCGGCAAGTCGAACCTGCTGCGGCTGCTGATCAGGCAACTGACCCAGCGCTACACGGGCGACGAGTGCAAGCTGTTCGTGGTCGACAACCGGCGCTCCCTGCTGGACGTGACGCCGGAGTCCCACCTGGCCGAGTACATCCCGATGTCCAACGCCATGGACCACCACATGGCCGCGCTGGCCGACCTGATGAAGCGCCGGGCCCCGACGGCCGAGGTGACGGCGCGGCAACTCCGGGACCGCAGCTGGTGGCGCGGGCCGACGGTGTTCGTCGTCGTCGACGACTACGACCTCGTGGCGACGTCGAGCGGCAATCCGCTGGCGGGACTGACGGAACTGCTGCCGTTCGCCCGGGACGTCGGGGTGCGGTTCATCATCGCGCGGTCGACGGCGGGTGCGGGGCGGGCGTCGTACGAGGCGTTCCTGCAGCGGATCAAGGAACTGGGCGCCCAGGGTGTGGTGTTGGCGGGTGACCCCGGAGAGGGCGACCTCCTCGGGGGCGTACGGCCTCGTCCGATGCCCGCGGGGCGCGGGGTCTTCGTCTCACGGCGACGGGGGAAGCCTTTGGTGCAGGTGGGGTTGGCGCCGGAGGGGATGTAGGGGGTGGAGGGGGCGGGCGTACTCGCGTCCACCCGAAGGGACTCGCCGGGGCTGGAATCGGCGGGGCTGGAATCGGCGGGCTCCGCTGCGCCGCCGTCAAGCCGGACGGCGGTGAATTGGGGAAAGTAGGGTGAGATCCGTGAACTCACTCGAACGGGGTTCATGGATCTGGCCTGTTGATACATCGACGGAACCGTCCCGTCTGCCGGACGGGCTTCACGGGGACACGGGGACACGGGGAAGGGGCTCACGCATGGCGTGGGAAGAGTGGGAGCAGCTGAAGAGTGCGGCGGCTGATCAGCACGCGGCCCAGATGCAACTGAACCACGTACCACTCGACCCGGGTGGTGGCACCGGCACTCTGGTCTCGAACAAGCCTGCCTGGTCCAAGGCCGGCCAGGACGTCGGCTCGCTCCGTCAGGACATCAGCAAAGCGACGGCGAAGCTGACGGACGGGCAGAAGGGCCTCGGCGAGGACGCCGGCTGCCTTACCGCGGCGGCGCAGAAGGACGTTCACGCCTCGTGGGAAACCTACGTCAAGAACGTGAGCGGACGCTGCGGGAAGCTCTCGGGCCTGCTGGAGAAGGTTGGCAACGACCAGCTGAAGACCGACGAGGCGATCGAGGTCGAGATCGGCAACCTGACGGTGGAGTACGGGGATACCCCGGCCGTCGGCGGCAAGGGCTGAGGGCGGTAACGAGACGTCATGGACCTCGCAACGCTCAAGGCCCTCAAGCCGACCGAGTACTCGGAAGCCGCCGACGGTTACCGCAGCACCTCCGACATGGCGAGCGCGGCCAAGGACCGCATCGAGAATCAGATCGTCGTGGCCATGCGCAACTCGCTGAAAGGCGAGGCCGCTACCGCCGCGATCAAGCAACTGGGTGAGCTGGGTAAGAACTTCCACTACATCCAGGTCGAGTGCGGTCTGGTCAGTACGGCTCTCGAAGCCTTCTCCTACGAGGTGGGAGCTGCCAAGGGCAAGCTCGACGCGGCCCTCGACGGCGCCCAGGCCGCCGCACTGACCGTGCATGCCGACGGTTCGGTGTCCTATCCGGCGGGCGGGGAGAAGGACGCCGACGGCAAGATTCCTGACGGCGGCACGGTGAACGGCCTGACGGACGGTACAGCTGCCGCGATCGGCCGTCAGGCGGCGAACTTCGATCCCAACCCACATCACCGCCTCGCACAGGACTACGCGGACCAGATCGCCGCGGCCCTCAAGGAGGCCACGGAGGCCGACGAGAAGTGGGCGCCGAAGCTGCGCGCATTGAAGGCGGACGACGACCTGACCGTCTCCGACAGCGACTGGGCCGACGCGTCCGCCGACACGAGCGGCGTGAAAGACGCGGGTAAGAAGTACCTCGACTCTCTGCCCCAGCCGCCCAAGGACGGCAGCCCTGAGGACAACGCGGAGTGGTGGAAGGGGCTCGATGCGGAGCAGCAGGCGGCATGGGTCTCCATGCAGCCCGACGCCGTGGGCGCGCTCGACGGGCTGCCGTCCACGGTCCGGGACGAGGCCAACCGCATCGTGTTCGACGAGGCGTGGGGATCAATGCAGACAGAGCTGAACTCCATCCCGAATCCGCCACTCAATGAGTGGACCTATATCACCGCCGGGGGTTACCCGTCCAAGGTCCACACCGATGAATGGATGGATTGGCACAACAAGTACGGCGACCGGTACGACCGGCTCACCAGCAATCTCAAGGGAATGCAGAGCATCCAGAAGCGCTTCGACCAGACCGGCACAAACGGACTGCCCGAAGCGTATCTGCTGGGATTCAGCACCGAAGGGGACGGCCGAGCGATCGTCGCCAACGGAAACCCGGACACCGCGGATCACACGGCGGTCTATGTTCCGGGTACCACATCGGACTTGCCGGGTATCGAGGGGAACATCAACCGAATGGTCAATGTCTGGCATGCGGCCGATGCCAAAGCCCCTGGACAATCCGTATCCACCATCACCTGGCTCGGCTACGACGCACCTGATGACGTCGTGAAGGACGCACCGTTCGAACACTACGCGTACGACGGCGCGCCGGCGTTCCGAGGTTTCATGGATGGACTCGACGCATCTCACTCCGGTGATTCGCCGTCCCACACCACCGTGATCGCGCACTCGTACGGAACAACGCTCGTAGGTGCTGCGGCCCAGACGGGCCATCTCAACGCCGATGACCTCGTCTTCGCAGGCAGCCCTGGCGTCAAGGTGTCCGGTGCAGATGAGCTGGACGTCCCCAGCGGTCATGTGTGGAACGAGGAAGCCGACGGCGACGTGGTCCCGGACCTCGGCCGCTGGGGCCACGGCGGCGACCGCTTCATCATCCCCAGCGACCCCGAATTCGGTGCCAACCAGATGACCACGGACACCGACGGACACAGCGGGTACTGGGATACGGGGTCTGACGGGGACTCGACGAGTCTGCAGAATCAGGCCCTCGTCGTCGTCGGAAAGGGCGACAGCGTGCCGCTGAAGCCGCCGCCCGACCCGTGGGCACATGTGAAGTAGGAACACCGGCCCACGACCCCGCCCGACGAAGTAAGGCTTCTGATGTGAAGAGCAAATTGAGCGCTCTTGTGCTCACAGTCTCTCTGGCCCTCACCACTCTCACCGGATGCAGCATGACTGACGACGATTCCAACGCAATTCCCTCCTCCGGCACGAGCACTTCGCGTGATGCCTCAGATGCGATGGAGAAGGTGTCCAGCACTATCTATGACCTGATCGGCGTCAAGGGAAAGGCATCCGACAGCCGTCCGACAGTCGTGGACTGTTCGGGAAAGGACACGAAGTCGCACTTCCGAATCCTGCACCCGTGGAGCTTCGTCCCGGCGTCGGTGAGCGATCTCGACGTAGCGATGAAACGACTCAAAGAGGAACTGCCGAAGAATGGGTGGGAGATCGTCAACTATGGGCCGGACACCAGCAGGAACCAGAACATGAATCTCACGGCTGACAATGACAAGAAGAAGGCCAGTGTCAAGGTCGTCGCCATGGCGAAGGACGACCCGCCGATGTTGAGCCTGGACCTCATCTCCGGGTGCTACACGGTCCCCCACGGCCAAGAGGTCGAGCGCTTCTGACGATTCAGCTCCAGGGCAGCAACGCGGGCCAGCAGCAGGGTCTCGGTCGGGCCGACACGTCGGCCCGATCCGTTCCACGCGGCCAGATGCTCAACCTCGGCTGTTGGCCGCCCACTCGGACGGGGTGCCGGTGCTCACTTCCTGGGCCCCTCCGTCGACGGACTGTGGCAGGCGCAGCTGCAACGGCGTACCAGCGGCAGGCCTCCGCTGTGCGGGAGTGGGATGTCATGCAGGCGGCGGCACGAGACGTGTATGTCCTCGTACCCGGGCCGATGCGCCAAGGTGCACTCCGGCGACAACTCCCGCGCCTCCCCCGCCGCTCCGGGAGACTGCGCCCTCACTGGTCACCCCCGGCTTGGCGGGACGGCGGCAGGAGGTCGAGTACGTCCGGCTGCGGCGGGTAGTGCACGGCGCACGCCTGGCACGCGTAGACGACAAAGCCCGGCCCCGAGTTCTGGTGGACCACGCCGACCACGACCGGGGTTTCGGTCGTCACCTGGCAGCGCACGCACATCCGCACCGGCGGGCGGGGCGTCCTGTCTTCCGTCGCCATCACGCCGCCCTATCCGCGCCGATGACATGCAGATCGAGGTCGACACCGAAGTCCGCCGCCAGAACCAGCGCCACACGACGCCGTGTCTGCCGCGCCTGCTCCTGCTCCCGTTCACGGCGAGCCCGCTCCGCCGCGAGTACGTAGGGGCGGACCGGGGCGGTCGAGGCTCCATCGAGGGGCTCCAGCAGCCCGTAGGGGGAACTGGGTGCGGGGAGCCGTACGACGACGACTGTGCTGGGCCTCTCGGGGATGCAAGCTGGGGAGGATACGGCGGAGCGGGTTGCCCTCCGCCTGCCGGTGCCAGGCGCGAACACGCCCAGGATCCAGCGCAGCAGCGCGTGGATAATGCTCACTGTCATCAACCTCCGTTGGGTTGGTGGCCATGCCCCCGGACGGCGCCCACCGTCGCGGGGGTTCTCGACTGACAGCGGCCACGCTAACTTAGTACGTCTTAGTACGTCTAGTTACGTCACAAGCCGCCCTATGCTGGCTTGAGCTGGCCTTTTACGCTCCAGGGCATGATAGAAATCGACCGGGAAAGCATCGTCCCGATGTACGTGCAGCTTGCTTCCGCCCTGCGCGAGCGCATCCGATGCGGCGAGATTCCGGTTGGCCGCCGTATCCCTTCTCACCACGAGCTGGAGCAGGAGACGGGCGGAACAGTCAGCCGCCGAACCATCAAGTCCGCCATCGAGGCACTACAGGCCGAGGGGATCGTTCAAGGGGTCCAAGGCAAGGGGGTGTTCGTCATCGCCGTGCCCGCCGATATGTCCGAGGACGACAAGGGCGAGGGCTGACGGGCAGAGCACAGCTCAGGGTGGGCACCTCCCGTGCGTGCCCACCCTGGTGTTGCGGAGTACCTGCTGCTACATGAAGTAGCTGGCGCCCTTCAGGTCGCCGCCGCGGTAGTCACCGCCGGCGCCGTGGACCTGGTGCGAGATCTGGAGCAGCGCCGCGTGGATGCCCCGGGCGTGCTTGTTCCACTCCTCGCTCTTGCTCTGGAACTGCTGGAACGCCTCGCCGCCCCAGCCCGAGGACACGTTGAGCACGGCCTGGCGCAGCGCCTCGAGGTCCTCCTCGAGCTTCTTGGCCTGGTCGCCGAGCTCGGTGGCGAGCGCGTCCATGGTGCCGTAGGTGACGGCGAGTTCCTCGTAATGTGCTCCGGACATGATTCCCCTCGTTTCTCTGAAGACCTCAGGCAGACTTCGCCGGAATGATGGTCAGTAGCTGTTGAGCGCCGAAGTCTTTCCACCGAGATCGTCCACCGAGATCTTGTTCATGTCGGCGGTGATCTGGTCTTCGAGGTTCTGCTTGTCGGTCTTCGTCATGTGGATGCCGTCCAGGAAGTCGTCGAGCATCTTGCCGATCGCGACCATATGGCCGTTGATCTCCGTCTGCTTGACGTTGAAGGCGTTGGCACCCTGGCCCGTCCAGGCCCTCTCGATCATGTCGATCGTGCCCTGCAGTTTCGCGAGCGAGCCCCGGATGTTGTCGTAGCGATCGATTACTTCCTTCTGGAGCTTCTGTACATCGCCGTCGTTTAGCTTGCGGTCGACCATTTCGGCACTCCCTTTCGTGAGTTGTGGCTCGTCATGTGTGGGTCATGTGGCTCGCCGTGAGCGGATCACCGCGAAGGCTCCGCCCCCGATCACCAGGACGGCTGCCGCGGCTCCGAGCGCGATCCACGTCGCGGTGTTGTCGGAGGTGTCGGAGGTTGATGCTGCCGCCGAGGTCTTGCCTCCTGCGGTGGCCTTCGTGGGCTGGGGCGTCGGTGCCGATGCGGAGGGCGTGTTGCCTGCCTCGTCCGTGACGCCCGTCGCGTTCTCTCTGGCGAGCGGGTCGGTGCTGGCCGGGCCGGGGTTGAAGGCACTGTTCTCCAGCACCTTGCGGGGACGGATCAGCCCGTAGCCGAGGTAGGTACTCGGGTCGTCCTTCGCCCAGTCACGTCCGGCGGTGTCGATCAGGCTGGCGAGCACCTGGTTGGCCGTCCAGTTGGGGTGGGCGGACCAGATCAGGGCTGCGGAGGCTGAGGCGATTGCGGTGGCGATACTCGTTCCCTCACCGTCGCAATACGAGCGAAATGTCTCGTCACACCAGGTAGGTACGCCGATTCCTGGGGCCGCCAGGTCCACGTAGTTGCCGTGTTCCGAGAACTTCGCGACCTTTCCGGACTCGTCCGAAGCGGCAACGCCGACTACATAAGGGTACGCAGCGGGGTATCCAATGAAATTCTTCTCTTCTGCGCCGTTGCCCGTACCGGCAATCAATAGCTTCCCTTTGGACTGGGCGTACTTGACCGCCGCTTCCACCTCGGGATAGGCAACGTCGATAGTGAAGGACATACTGATGATTTTGACGTCACTGTCGGCGACAGCCTTGATCACCGACGCCTCATTCGGCGCCTTCTCCTTATCGGCCTTGTTCGTCAGGCCTTTGAGCGCGATCCGGTACGGAACGACCTTCGCACCTGGGGCAATGCCTTTCAGCCCCCCTCCTGCGCCGGTGCCGACGATGAGTTCCGCCATGCTCGTCCCGTGGCCCAAGTAGTCGTCAGTCGCTTTGTAAGCAAGAGCTTTCGGTACTTCGCCAGCGAGCACCTGCCCTTTAAGTGACGGCGTGTTGGGGTTGACTCCCGAATCGACCACGGCAACCTTGACGCCCTTGCCTGTGCTCACTTTCCACATCTCATCGGCTTTCATCGCCGACAGGTACCACTGCTGAGACTGAGCGTCGGCGGCTGCGGCGTTCGGAGCCAGGCCAGCCGACAGCACGGCCAAAGCGCCGAGCGCTGAGCAGACGGCGGAAACCCGTCTCCCGTTCCGTCCCGCGGAAGGCCCGCTCCACCCGCCGCGTCGGCTGATTCCTGCCACCATGCTTCTGTCTGCCCTCGCTCTTGTCCGGTCAGTCGGTTGACGACGCCTCGTCGCGCCGCTCGTCACGGCGTGAACGCGTCTTGCCAGAACCCTGGTTGCCCGCCTGGCCACGCACACTGCTGGTACCGCCGGGCGAGTGTCCGCTGTTCCTGGTGCCTTTGCCGGAGCGGCGCGACGCCTGGCCCGCACCTGCCGTCGAACCGGGGGCCTCGATCACCCCACGCTGGCCGGGCTTCTCCGCCTTGGGGCGAGAGGCAGCTGCGCCTTCGCCGCCGATGACCGTGCCGCGCGGCAGCCTGGGGCCGTTGGCACCAGGGGCGGCCCCGGTGACGGGCTTACCGCCGACAACGCCATTGGCACGCCCGGCGCCTGTACGCGCGGTGTTCGCGGCGCCCGTGCCGGAGACCTGACCGCGGGGGGCACCGCCGACCTGCCTGGCTGCTGCTCCCCCAGCTTTCGCTGTCCCGCCGACGACGCCGCGCCCCAGAGGGCCGGCCGCACGGCTTCCTGTTTGGCCCGGTCCGGCGGCGCGTCCCATCGAGCCTGTGGGGCCCATTCCCGAACGCCCGGGTGGGGTGCGGCCCGTCAGGC
Organism: Streptomyces sp. NPDC060002; assembly: GCF_042737245.1. NCBI lineage: Bacteria > Bacillati > Actinomycetota > Actinomycetes > Kitasatosporales > Streptomycetaceae > Streptomyces > Streptomyces sp. NPDC060002. The sequence continues at coordinate 15,612 of NZ_JBHWUW010000069.1, read as the reverse complement.
CACCGACTCGGCCCTGGGCCGAGGTCGGCGTCTTGACTCCAGACATGCCGCCGAACCCGGACTTGCGCCCGGCCGGCCCCCTCAAGGCAGGGGGCACTCCGACGGTAGGGAAGGAAGGGGCCGTACTCACCGGATTGGCGTTGGGGCCTGTCGCCGAAGGCGATGTGACGGTCGGCGGCGTCACGATTTGCTGCGGCGGCAGCATGCCGACGCTGTCGATCTCCGTGCCGACGTGCTGTTCCGGCAATGTCACCGAGTCGACCACATTTTGGTGAGACAACTGTTGGTCTGAACGCGCCCGAACCACTTCCGTCTCGGCCGAGCTTCGGTGCGTGCCCACAGAACGTTGCAGGGCTGAGAGTGAACCCTGGTCGTCTCTCGGCTCGATGGGGTCACGAAGCGATGGATCCGGCTCCGGCACCCCCACCGCAGGCATCTGAGGAAACACCGGCTCCTCCGCCAGTTCCATCATTCCGCTGGACACCGTGTAGAACGACGCCAGCCGGTACATCTGGTTGATGGCTTCCTGGCGGTTCTTCTCCGCCGTGACCGCCGCCGTGTACTCCGCGTTGCCCTCGACCCGTTGAGGCGTCGGGATGTCGTCGACCTTCTTGGGGACGATGCGGTTGTCGCGCGGGGGCATCGACTTGCGTACGGAGGCGAGGCCGGAGCTTGCCGCCAGGACCTGGGTGCCCACCTCGTCGGCGTAGCCGGCGAGGGCGAGGGCGGTGGTGGTGAGGTTCATGCCCCAGGTGTAGAAGGCGGTGTGGGCCTCGCCCTCCCAGTCGACGTCGCCCAGGTTGCGGCTGAGCTCGTTGGCGGCTTCGTTGATGGCGTCCCGGGCGTCGACGAGGGCCGTGGCCGCGCTCTCCAGAGTCGCAGGGTTCGCCGACTCTACGATGTCGATCATGGCGTTGAGGTCGTAGCCCTCGAAGCTGGTGTTGCCGAAGCCGCCAGGACTGCTGAGCATCCCAGGGCTGATCACCACGGCCTTGTTCACGGCGTCGTCCACGCCGCTGTTCTGCTGGGCCGCGTCCTGGCGTTCCGTGCGGTAGTGGTCCGGCTGCTTCTTCTCGCCGCTCATCAGTACCCCGCGTCGGTGTGGTCGGCGTCGTTGGTCCGCTCGGTCTGCTTGCTCAGCGCCTCTTCACGGTCCCGGTTGACCTCGGTCCGGATCTCGTGGAACCGGTACCGGAGGTCCTCTTCGAGGTTGTCGAAGGTGACGTCCACGCCGTGCACGGCGATCTGCATGGCCTCCAACTGGAGCCCCAGCGACTTGGAGAGGGACGTGATGCGTTCGTGGACGCGCTCGTACTGGAGGTGAAGCGTCTTTGCCTCCGGGAAGTTCCCCGCGCCGAAGGTGTGCTCCGCAAGACTGTGGTCCGCCACCTTCGCCGACCCGCCGGCCGATTTCTCGAAGGCCGTGAGCAGGTCGTCCACCCGCTTTTTGAACGTCGAGAGCGCCATATAACCGCGCCGTACGTCGGCGGAGCCCCCGCCCATGTCCGCAGGAATCACGAAAGCCACTCTCCCCGTTGTCCGCCGCCCGGCCCGGGCGGCACCGCTCACGCCTCTCAAGTGTTCATGACCGCAACGTAACCACTGTAATGACTCCCTCTGACAGCCCCAACTGCCTTATGCAACAACCCTGCCACTGCTGATGCGCAGACCGCCGATTCCTCACGATCGGGGTGTTTTCTCCTGCATCCAGCGGCGCGCCCCGACTTCGCTCGGGTACTCGCGGACAGTGAGCCAGGAGGTCAGCCGGCCGACGGTGTACGCGGTGAAGGCCGGCATGACGGGTGCCGCGAGGAGGGCCAGGCCGCGGCCGGCGGCGGCCCGGCCCGGGGCACGGCTGTCGTGGTCGCGTTTGGCCCGGAGGGTCTGCTCGGGAGTCGGCGGGTTCAGGAGGCCTTCGTGATGGCCCCGGCGCTGCTTGACCCAGCCCCCGAGGACCAGCTGGTGGCGTCCCGGCCCTCATTCGGCGCGCGGGAAGGTGAGCCGGTCGGCGACGAGCGCGAGCCAGCCGCTGGGCGCGTACGGCGCCGGCGGGTCGACCTCCATGCCCAACTCGGCGACGGCCACGGCGTAGTCGGACTCGTTCAGGGCGAGCGCGAGCAGTTCGCGCAGCTCGCCGACCAGGCGGGCCACGAGGTGCCGGTCGGTGGTGGTGCGGTAGTCGTCGACTGCCGCGTCATGGTCGTCGAACTCTTCCGGCATGTCCTGGGAGAACCAGCCGCCGAGGAACTGGCCCAGCTCCGGGAAGCAGGCGTGCCACTCCCAGTGGGTGGCGGGCACCGCCGGGGGCGGGACCTCGCCCTGCTCGATGCTGTGCTTGAGATGGTCGGCCAGGCAGTACAGCCACTGCTGGATCTCGCCCTCGGGCAGACCGACGTCCGGGATCGCGTAGAACTCGCCCAGACGGAGCCGGAGTCGGCCGGGCGGGTGGTCGGCGTACTCGCGCAGCTGACGCTCGGCGACGGCCAGTGCCCAGGGGCGGGTGTGCCAGGTCTGGCGCAGGTAGGCGGTCAGGGCGTCGCTGGGCTTGTCGGGGGTGTCGTCCGCCGGGCGGCCGGCGTAGGCGCGGATCACCTGGTCCAGCTCGCCGTAGCGGCGGTCGTGTTCGAGGGGGCTCAGGGGCACGGTCGGCAGCCTCTACAGGTTTCTACAGGTAGACGGGGAAGGTGGCGTGCACGGCGAACCCGTGCGCGACCGACGGCTCGCGGCGCAGTACGACCCGGGCAGCCCGTACGTCGACGGAACCGCGCCCTGCCAGCATCATCGCCTGCAACAGCACCCGCCCGACGGGCTCCTCGCGGGACGGCCACGCCGCCTCGATCGTCAGCCGCGGCCGGGTGGACTGCGCCAGCCAGCGGTGGATGACCTGTTCATTGTGGGTGACCACCTGCTGGGTCGCCCACTGCGCAGTCACGCGGTCGGGATAGGTGGCGGTACGGGTTTGCAAAGGACTCCTTCTTGAACGCGGAGGATCAACGGCCGATCCGAGTTCCGTTCGTACGGTCACCACGCGTGGAAGGACCAGACCATCCCGACCTCCGAGTCGGAGACAAGGAACAGGCCCAGGTCCCAGACATGTTGGGAGATTGTGTTGCAGCCGGAAATGTGCTTGTAGTAGTCCCTGTTTTCATCGTCGCGACCTGTATTGGCAAAGAAGCGGGAACCTTGCGGAAATCGCGACAGGATGACGTCGGCCTTCTCCTCCAGTCCTGCCCTGCATTCCTCGAAGTCCTGCTCCTTCTCGACATTGAGCCAGGGCGTGGAGAGGGCTACGAGGAATTTCTTGGCCGAGGAGCGCGGAATCTCATGCAAACGGTCTCTGAGAGCGTCCGCCTTCGCGGGTTCCGTTGGCGGTTCGACGAAGGGGTAGTACGGGTCATCGGCCCTTTCGAGCTCGCCCGCGAGGGGGTCGTTCACCCGCCAGCCGCGGGCGTCCGGCGTGTCACCGCGCATCAAGGCGTGCACGTCGAACACCCAATCCCCGTGCTCCCTGGCCGTGACCTTGGCGATCGTGTACCGGCGCGCGTACATGTCGACCGCCTCGGCCCAGGACCGTTCATCAGGCTCTACCATTCGATGTCACCTCACTCGTCATACTTCAGGCATGGACGTCAGTACGACGAACGGCGGGTTCAAGCTCGGGTCGTATCTTAGAATCGTGAGGACGCCGTGTGCGTCTTTCGGCGATGTCGGGTTGCCACCGACGACTGGTGCCGTACGCCCGGTCAGCACCGGGGTGGCCATAGCTCCCTCAGTGACCGAGGGAACTCTGAATTCTTCCGTGAGGGGGTTTGGCGGCGGATTATCCAGCCACTTGTCTATTTTCGCCGAATTACTCCGGATGTTGTACTGAGTGTATTCCTGAGCAGAGTCCAGGTCGGTGAAGGTCGAAGCTGCCGGGAGCTGCTGCACTCCCCCTCCCGTCGCCTCGTCCCGCAACCGCTGTGTCAGCTGGGCGTCCGTCAGGCCGACGTGCTTGTCGATGCTGTGCCCGCCGCTCAGTTCCTCCTCCGTGGCCAGGTCGATGGAGTACTTGTAGGGGATCTGGCTCTCCGTGCGCTGCCAGCTGTGTTCCTTCTTGAAGTCGTTCAGGGAGCGCGCGCCGTACGCCTCCGCGCGTGCCACCTCCGCGCGGAACGTGGGCACACTGAGCAGTGCCTCGTCGAGATCGGTCTCCAGTGTCTTCAGCTTGGTGGCGGCGTCGCTGAAGGCCTGGTGGTACTCCTCGACCGCCTTGTCGGCGGCAGCCTTGTCCATGTGCGAGCGGAACGTCAGCACGATCTCGCCGAACGCCATGGTCGCCGCGAGCCGGGTCAGCTCGAACAGGTCGAGGCCCGTGGTCAGGTCCTTGACCGTCGCCTTCGCGGCCTCCTTGCCGAGCCGGGTGGTCGTCTCCGCGGTTTTGAGACGGATGCCGGCCAGATGGTCGAGGCTCTCCTGCACGGTGGTCGCGGTCTGGCGGAGAATCTCGATGATGGGCCGCTGCTTCGCCGGTACGACGCTGCGGTTCGTCTTCCAACTGCGGCCCATGGAAGCCCGGTTGCCCTGGGCGTCGTAGGTCCTGCCCCATTCGGTGGTGCCCCAGATGGTCTGGCAGAACGCCTTCATCGCGCCCTGCCACTCGTCGTTGCCCCTGTTGTTGCTGATGAACTTGATGGCGCCGTTGAAGTTGTCCGACGCCGCCTTCGCGTCCTTCTCGACCGCGCGCCAGGCCGTGGCCATGCCCTTGAGGTCCTCGTCCCTGGCACCCGGGGTGATCTCGTGCATCGTGCCGAGGTTGAGGCCGTGCTCGATCGCGGGCCGGATGACGTCGGCGAGGAAGTCGGGGACCTCGCCGAGGATTCCGGAGATGTCCCAGGAGTCCGCGTCCTCGCCGGTGCCGGACCACTTGATGTCGTTGACCGGGCCGTATCCGGGCTGCTTCTCGATGACGGCGGGCAGCGGTTTCTCGACGGGCGGCGGACCGTACATCTTGCGGGCGTACCAGTCGGCCTGGGTGTACTTGTTGGCCGTGTCCGTCAGACCGACGGCGACACCGCCCACGCTGACCACGCTCTTCGCCCAGAGTTCCAGGAACTTCTCGTTCACCGACCTGTACGCCGCCGCGAAGGCGTCCGCGCCCCAGCCGGTTCCGGCCGACTGGCTGTACTGGTTGAGCACGTCGACGAGCGCCCTGGCGCCCTTGTCGTAGTCGAACTGCCCGTCACGCACCACGAGCGCGGTGTAGTGCACATGCTGCGGCTGTAGGTCGAAGCCGCCGCCGCTCGTTCTGGGCGAACGGGTGCGGGCGTCCGCCCGCTCCTGTGCGCGTTGTTCGTCGGTGGGCCGCCGGTCGGCCATCAGGCACCACCCCAGCCTCGCAGCACCGCGAGGTGCGCGGCCGCGTAGTTGGTGTGGCCCGTGGTCACGTACTCGTGCAGCCACTTCTGGGCCGCTTGCAGGTCCTGGGCGGAGCGGTCCCACTCGTCGAGTTTGTCGACGAAGACCTCGCGCGTCTCGCCTCGCCAGGACAGCACGACGGGCACGACCCGGTCGTAGAGATCGTCCAGCCGGCCGTTGAGCTTCTTGAGGATGTCCTCCAGGTCGGCGGCCAGCACCTCGAGGGTGGCGAAGGAAACGGCTATGTGGTCGTCGTCGGGTGCGGCGCCGGTAGACATGACTCCCCCTGTGTTCGTCTCGGCAACTGCGGTCCGGAACTGCGGTGCGAAAGGGCTACAGGTCGTCGAGGCTGCTCCGCGGCGCCGCCGCCGGTGCGCCGGTGTTCGGCGTCGACAGTCTGGCCACCTCGCTCCCGACGTCCACCTGGATCCGCCGCATTTGGGCGAGCACGTCGAGGTCGTCCTGGGAGAAGCCGTCCCGGCTCAGCCGTACGGCCTCTTCGAGCAGCTTCATCACTTCACGGATGCGTACGGCGTCCTCGGCCGCCGCGCGGTGGAAGTCGCGGTACGCCGACGCCGCCGGGCCGCGCCAGCCCGCCTCGATGCTGTCGACGACCGCGTCCATGCGTCGCACCTGCTTGTCCAGGTGATCCTGCATGCCGTCGAGGTCTTCGGCGAGTTTGGTGAGGTCTTCCGCGGACACCTTGAGCTCAGGGCCGCTGCCCTGTCCCGAGCCCGCTCCGGGCACGCCCATCCCGTACCTCCGTCCCCTGTCGCAGAGGCTTGACACGTCGCTTGCGGTTGCGATGATCCTACAAATCGTTGGTGACTGCACGCGTGAACTCGCGCCCGGACGCGGTGAGATGGCCGCCGACCCCTACTCCGCCCCCGCGACCCTCCGCGCCCTTCTCCGGGCGTCCCGGATCGCCACCGCCGTGCCGCCGAGACCCGCCGCCAGGGCCGCCGCCGCGACGACGACGTAGGTGGCGAGGCGGGTGTTGCGCTCGTCGGGGGTCTCGCCGGTGTGGAACTTCGCGGGGCTCGGGGCCTCGGCGGCGCCCAGGCCGTTGCGGGGGCTCGGGGACTCGATGGGGCGGTCGTCCTCCGTCAGGGCGCGGACCGGGTCGACGACACCCCAGCCGACGAGTCGGTCGTGGCCCGCGATGGTGCGTTCCGCGGTCTGCTCGATCTGGGCGACGATCTCGCGCGCGGTCCAGTCCGGGTGCCTCGCTTTGAGCAGCGCCGCCACGCCCGCGACGTACGGCGCCGAGAAGCTCGTGCCGTTGTCGGCGCAGTGACCGCCCTGGGGGACCGTGGAGACGATGTCGACGCCGGGGGCCGCCACGCCCACGAAGTCGCCGGACTGGGAGAAGGAGGCGCGTTCGTTGTTGCGGTCCGAGGCGGCGACCGCGAGGACGCCCTCGTAGGACGCCGGGTAGGTCTCCTTGACGTTGCCGCCCAGGCCGTCGTTGCCGGCCGATGCCACGACCACGACGTTCCGGTCCAGGGCCTCGTCTACGGCCAGCTCCAGGTCGGAGGTCGGTCTGACCGCGTTGGACGTGTCCTGGGAGATGTTGATGACCCCGGCCCCTGCCTGTACGGCGTAGCGGATCGCCGCGGCCAGGGACTCGGTGTCGCCGTGGCCCTCGGCGTCGTTCTGCTGGATCGGGATGACGGTCGCCTCGGGGGCCAGTCCCACGAAGCCGGTGCCGTCGAGGGGGCGGGCCGCGATGATGCCGGCGATCTTGGTGCCGTGCCCGACGGTGTCCGTGGTGCCGTTCTCGGCGCCGCGCTCGATCGGGTCGCCGTCTTCGTCCTTGAGGTTCTTCGGGAGGAGGTTGCGGCCGGCCTTGGCGTCCACCGCCTCGGTGAGCTGCGGGTTCTTCACGTCCACGCCCGTGTCGATGACGGCCACGCGGACGCCCCTGCCCTTGGAGCGGCTCCACAGCTCGTCCAGGAGGACCCGCTGGAGGGCCCAGGGACGGCCCGGGTACTCGCCGTTGGGGAACGTGCACTGGTCCGAGTAGGGCAGCTTGTCCGCCGCCGACGCGGGGGGCGCGAGGACCGTGGCCGTGGTGAGGAGGGCCGCGGTCACCACCGGCGCGGTACGCAGCAGCAGCGCGGTACGCAGTCCCAGGGGCGTCCGCGGGACCAGGGTTGTACGCGGGACCAGGGCCGTCCGCGGCAGCGGGGCCGTACGCGGCGTCATCGTCGTCCGCAGCACCGTCGTCTTCCTCCTCACGAGCCCTGTCGTCCTCCTCACGAGCCCTGTCGTCCTCCTCACGAGCCCTGCGGCTGGCGGGCCGCCGCCGTGGACAGGCGGGGGCCGGTGGGCAGGAACTCGGACCAGGCGGCCGGGATCGGCGCCGGGTCGACGTCCTTGTAGCCCAGCAGGGTCTGGGCCTGCTGGGCCTCCTGTTGCTGCTGTTCGCGCTGCTCGGCGGTGGTGCCGATCCCTGCGTCGTCCGTCGCGCTGTCGCCGTTGGACTGGAGGACGTAGCGCAGGCCCGTGTCGGTGACGAGGAAGACCGGGCCGGCCTTGGTCGCCTCACCCTGGAACTGGCGGTAGAGCTGGCCGGAGCCCGGCGTGACATAGGCGCTGGAGGAGCCGGTGGGCAGCTTGGCCGGGAAGTCCGTGCCCGCCCAGGTGCTCAGGGTCGTGGCGCCCGAGCCGGAGTTCACGCCGCGCAGGACGTTGCAGATCGTGCTGCGGCTCCCGGCGGCCCCCGACGGGTCGTTGACCGGCTCGGGGTCACCGGTGGGCCAGCGGTGCTCGGTGCCGAACGCCTCGCCCGGCACGATCGCGCCGGGGCTCAGCTCGCGGGCGTGCCCGGCCTGACCGAGGGGGGCCAGCTCCTTGCTGAACAGCAGCAGTTGGGCGACGAAGGCGGACACGGGAGCGACGCGGCCGCTCAACACCACGTAGTACTGCTCGGTGTTGTTGTCGAACGCCTTGAGCACCGTGCCGACCCGGTCGGCCGACGCGTCCAGCTGGCCCGGTGCGCCGGCCGCCTCGCCCGGCTGCCCTGGGACGTCCGGGAAGGCGATCGGATCACCCTGGTGCAGGGTCGCCAGCCATTCCGCCGACACCCGTTGGGGCTCCCGGCCGGAACCGACCACCGCGCGCAGCAGCAACTCGTCGCTCCTGCCCACCGGGTACGCCGTGCCGCCCGCGTCCACGACGTAGCGCCTGCCGTCCGGGTCCGCCACATAGAGCAGTTGGCCGTCGTGCAGACGCCCCGCGCCCTCGGTCGCGTCCTTCTCGCGGGCGGCCAGGACCAGCGCCGCCTTCTGGACGGAGTCCCCGCCCCCCGCGCTCGGCCGCTCGCAGACCACCCAGCGCTTCGCCTTGCCCGCCTCGGACGCCGAGGGCAGCCGGTCGGGGGCGTACGGGATGCCGACGGTGACGCCGTGCGGGATCCTGCCGCTGTCGAGGACGGACTCCGCGACGGTCACCACCTCGCCCTGCCCCTCCTCCAGGAGCAGTTTGGCGGAGGCCATGTTGAGGACCGGGTGCAGCTGGACCTCTTCACCGGTCCGCAGCACGACATAGCGGGTGGTCGACTTGCTCGCGACGATCACCTTGGCGTTGGGCGTGTCCCAGCCCTTGGGCGCGGTCGGTCTGAACATGCCCCACGCCCCGAAGACGGCCATCACGAGCACCCCGACGACGATTCCGGGCAGGATCGAGCGCAACGGCCGCGGCGCCCCCTCCTCCGAGCCGTCCGGCGACGACTGGAGGAAGGCCGCGAGCATCCGGCGCTTCGCGAAGGTGTAGGCGTTGAGCTGGTCCCGCCGAGATGCCATCTGTGCCCGTCTCCCCGTTTTCCGGCCGATCCGCGTGGCCCGCAGCGCGGTTGACCGGCTCCCCGTCTCCGATGTCAGAGCGGCCACCTACTATGCCCGGTAACCATGGGAACTCGAGGAGCGGGTAGGGTTCCCGGGCCGTCGAGTGCCCTGTGCGGTGCGGGAGACGGGCGGGTCGTGAGCGGATCGGGGGGACGGAGTGAGGGTTTCGGGAACGGGCGGGAGCCCTGTCGGCCGGTCGCGGACGCGGCGCTCCTCGACGACCGGTCCACGGCGGCCCGATCGGTCCGAACGGTCGTCCGCACCGGGTACTCCGCACCTCAGGACGCGCGCGGGGCAGGGCGGGACATTCCGCTTGCAACGCCTCGTCCTGCTGGAGATCGCGGCCGCCGTCCTGCTCGTCGGCTGGGTGAGCGGGCCCGTGGCGCTCGTGGCGGCGGCGGTGGTCGCCGCCCTGCTGATGGCCCTCGCCTTCGTCCGCCGTCGCGGCCGCACGCTTCCGCAGTGGCTGGCCACGGCACGGGAGCTGAAGACCCGTCGGCGGCTGGCCGCGCGGCTGGAGATACCGACCGGGACGGAACCGGGGTTCGGGCCTGCCGTGGAATGCGATCCCGGGCTGCGGACGTACGCGTACGGCGGCCGTGACCGGCGGCCCGTGGGGATCGTCGGGGACGGCACGTTCGTCACCGCCGTTCTTCAGGTGGAGGCGGACACGACCGCGATGCGGGCCGAGCGCGGCCGGCAGCCGCTGCCGCTCGCCCTGGTGCGGGACGCCCTCGAGGTGGACGGGATCCGGCTGGAGTCCGCGCAGATCGTGCTGCACACCCAGCCCGCGCCCGCTCTGCACCTGCCCCCGCAGTCCGTGGCCGTGGCCAACTACGCACCCCTGCAGGAGCAGACCGGAGCGCCGGCGGTACGCATCACCTGGATCGCCCTGAAGCTGGATCCGGAGCTGTGTCCGGAGGCCGTGGCCGTCCGCGGCGGCGGTGCGATCGGGGCGCAGAAGTGCGTCGTACGGGCGGTGGATCACCTCGCGAGCCGGTTGACCGGCGCCGGATTCCGGGCGACCGTCCTCGACGAGGAGGAGCTGACGGCCGCCTTCGCCACGTCCGCCTGCGCCAACCCACTGGTGACGGCGGAGGCCGGGCGGACCGGGACGGTGGAGCGGCGGACCGAGGAGTCCAGCCGGAGCTGGCGCTGCGACAACCGCCGCCACACCACGTACTGGCTGCGCCGGTGGCCCGCGCTGGGCGGCGACAGCCCGTCGCTCCCCCAGTTCGTCGCCCTGGTCACGGCCGTTCCCGCGCTCGCCACCACGTTCAGCCTCACCCTCGCGCGCGGTGAGCGGCAGGAGGTGTCCCTGTCCGGGCACATCCGGGTGACGGGGCGCAGCGACGACGAACTCGTGGCGGCCCGGCGGGCGGTGCAGGGCGCGGCCCGGCACACCGGCGCAGGGCTCGCCCGTCTCGACCGGGAGCAGGTGCCCGGCATGCTCGCGACGCTGCCGCTCGGAGGTACCCGGTGACGACGACACACGGAGCCGCCGCCTCCGGCGAACCGGAGCCGACCGCCGGCCGGCCCGGACGCCGCCGCTCGCCGCGCAGCGGCTTCGGCCTGATCGGACCACGGCACGGACGGCACTCGGTGTCCGCGGACCAACTGGCCGCGCTCGCGCTGCCCATCGGGGACGACGGTGTCGTCATCGGCGTCGGCGCCGAGGGCCGGCCGGCCGTGCTGGGGATCAACCGGCCCACGCCGTACGACGTCGTCCTGATCGGCGGGCTGTGGACCGCGCAGGTCCTCGCGCTGAGGACGGCGGCGACCGGCGCCCGGGTGGCCGTGGAGACGGGACGGCCGCAGGCCTGGGTGCAGATGGTGCACGCGATGGGCGGCGGGCAGAACGGGCTCGCCGTGTACGAGGTCGGCCGGGTGCCTCCGCAGGGCGCTTCGGCGGGTACGCCCGTGCTGGTGGTGCGGGACTGCGGGATGCGCCCGCCGCGCGGCCGGGTCACCTCCGGGCCCTGGCAGGCCGTCCTGACGCTGCTGCCGTACCTCAGCCCGGTCGCCCCTCGGCTGGTCCGGCAGGCCCGGCTCGTCGGTGTGCAGCGGATCTCGCCGGACGAGGCCGTGGAACTGGGCCGCGCGTTGTCGCTGCCCCGCGGGGACGTGGAGGCACTGCCCACCCTCACCGACGGGTTCACCTTGTGGTGCGCCGACCGCGACCGGCAGTACGTCATGACGCAACCGACGGATGCGGAGATCGGGTTGCTGGGCACACCGAGACGGATGGACTGACGCGGCGGCTTCTCCCTTTACCTGTGCGGCACTTCGGACGTTATGGCCGTTTTGCCGAGTGCCCTGAAGCGCTTGCGCGGCCCCTTCGGGGGTGCGTGACGTGGTGGACTGGTGCTGAGGGGTGGGCGGGCCTGCCGAGGCGGGCCGTCTGGTGATTAGGCTGGTACGTGGCGCGATGCCGGAAACCATGGGGTGGACGTCGGCGTCTCCCGGGGGAAAGCCGCATCGGACGACGTCAGACGGCCTCGAACCACTCAAGGACGACAAGCGAATGGTCGCCCCGGCACGGCATGAGGGTGCTCGACCACATCAGGAGGAATTGTGAGCAGCGATCGGGACGGGATCCGCGGGGGCTGGGCCACACCCGGCGATGACCAGCCCGACGCGGAGTCCGGCGTCGATGCGACGGGCGAGTTCACCATCGACTACGCGCCGCCGGCTTGGTACACGCAGAACACGGGCGGCGGTGCGGGTCAGGCACCGGCCGCGCCCCCCGGCCCGGCACCCGGGCCTGGGCCAGGGCCAGGCCCGGAAGCCGGGGCGGGGACGACGGGTACGCCTGGAGCGCCGTTCACTCCGCCCCCGCCGCCCGCACCGGACGCACCGTTCACCCCGGCCGCACCCCCGGCACCGCCCGTACCGGAAGCTCCGTACACCCCGGCCGCACCGCCCGCACCGCAGGCGCCCTTCACCCCGGCCGCACCCCCGGCACCGCCCGTACCGGAAGCTCCGTACACCCCGGCCGCACCGCCCGCACCGCAGGCGCCCTTCACCCCGGCCGCAC
>NZ_JBHWUW010000069.1:0-3232 GCF_042737245.1 Streptomyces sp. NPDC060002 | reverse complement strand
ACCCCCGGCACCGCCCGTACCGGAAGCTCCGTACACCCCGGCCACACCGCAGGCGCCGGACGGGGCTTTCCCCCTGGCCGCGCCGGGCGTGCCGGTCACTCCGGTGGCTCCTCCGGCACAGCCCGCTCCACCCGTTCCGCCCGTTCCTGCGGCTCCCTCCGTGCCCCCCGGCGCGGGGTCGGTCGCCGTGCCGGGGCTTCCGGCGGGCAGCGGGTTCGAGCCGCAGCCGCAGCCGCAGCCGCAGCAGGCCGAGGCCCGGTGGGGAGCCACGGGGGCTTCGGCGGGTGACGAGGAGAGCGGTTCCGGAAACGGGGACCTGGAGAGCGGTGCGACCATGCGCTTCTCCTCGGCCGCCCTCAAGCGGGAGATCGCGGAGCACGCCGCTGCCGTACAGGCCGAGCCCGCGACACCTGCGGAGCCGGAGACCGAGGCCGCCGATTCCCCCTCGACCGGCACTGTGCCGTCCGAGGCCGCGGATGCAGTGGATACGGCGGCCCCATCGGCCGATGCGGGCGTCTCGGACGGCAACGAGCCTACGGCCGCTGCCGCTGCCGCCGGTGCGGAGGCCGAGCCAGCGGTCCAAACCGACGGTACGGCCGACGAAAGCGGCACCGCACCGGACGGGGACGGCGTCTCCGAGGCCCCCGCGGGCGACGAGACGGCGATCCAGGACGCCGAGGCCGTGACGGGCCCCGCGCCCGAGGGCGCTGCCGTCACCGACGACGCGGCCCCCCGGAACGACTCCGCCGTGGAGGAGCCCTCGGACGCCGTTCCCACGGGCCCCGCCGAGCCGCAGGTCAGCGCGCCCCACGACGCCGTTCCCGCCGCGCAGCCCGCCTGGACTCCTCCGCCGGCCCCGCAGGGCGAGCTGCCTCCCCTGCCGCCGTCGTACCAGCCCGCGGCGCCCGCACCGGCGGCCCAGTGGCCGGCACAGCCACAGCCCGCCGATGCCGTGGCGCACGCTCCCGGGCCTGTCCAACAGCCGCCCCTTCACCCGCCCGTCCAGCCACAGGCAGCCCCGCCCGCGCCGGTCGGCTGGAACCCGCCGGCCCCGGAGCCGGCCCCGACCGCACCGCAGCCGGGCTACGGCTTCCCGCAGCCCCCCGTTTCCGCCCCGGCGGCCCAGCAGCCTCCTGCCCCGCAGCCGGGCTACGGCTTCCCGCACCCCGGTGGCGCTCCGGCCCCCGCCCCTCAGCCGCAACCGGCCGCTCCGGCACCGCAACCGCCCGCCGGCTACGGCTACCCCCAGCCCACCGACGCACCGCCCGCGCCCGGCGGCTACGGCTTCCCCCAGCAGAACACCGGCCCCGCAGCACCCACCCCTGCCCCGCAACCGGCGCCTCCGGCACCCCAACCGCCCGTTGACGCCCACGCCCCCGCCCACGCCGGCTACGGCTATCCGCAGCCCACCGACGCACCCCCCGCGCCCGGCGGCTACGGCTTCCCCCAGCCCCCGGCACCGCAGCCCCAGCAGCCGCAGGCCCCGCAGGCGTCGCACCCCGGCTTCCCGCAGCCGGGTATCCCGCAGCAGGCGGACGGACAATCCCCGGCGGCCGCGCCCCAGGGGTTCCCGCAAGGAGCCCCGCAGGGAGGGCCGCAGGGCTTCCCCGGGCAGCCGGCTCAGCCCCAGCCCCAGCCGCCGGCACCGCATGCCGCGCAGGCACCGCAGTACCCGCACACGCCCGCCCCCGACGCGCAGCAGGCCCAGCATCCGCAGCCGCCCGTCGACCCCCGGGCCGGGGCCGCCTGGCCGCAGCCGATCCAGCACGACCAGCGGCAGCCGGTCAACCCCGGTGCCGCGCCGCTGGGTTACACCGCCGCCGTGGAGCTGTCCTCCGACCGGCTGCTCAACAACAAGCGGCAGAAGGCGAAGAGCGGCCGGCCCGCCGCCTCCTCCCGCTTCAAGCTCGGCGGCAAGAAGGAGGAGGCCGAGCGGCAGCGCAAGCTGGAGATGATCCGCACGCCGGTGCTGTCCTGCTACCGGATCGCCGTCATCAGCCTCAAGGGCGGCGTGGGCAAGACCACGACGACCACCGCGCTCGGCTCCACCCTCGCCACCGAACGCCAGGACAAGATCCTCGCGATCGACGCCAACCCGGACGCCGGTACGCTCGGCCGCCGGGTGCGGCGTGAGACCGGGGCGACGATCCGTGACCTCGTCCAGGCGATCCCGTACCTCAACTCGTACATGGACATCCGGCGGTTCACCTCCCAGGCGCCGTCCGGCCTGGAGATCATCGCCAACGACGTCGACCCGGCCGTGTCCACGACCTTCAACGACGAGGACTACCGGCGCGCGATCGACGTGCTCGGCAACCAGTACCCGATCATCCTCACCGACTCCGGTACCGGTCTGCTCTACAGCGCCATGCGCGGGGTGCTCGACCTCGCCGACCAGCTCATCATCATCTCCACGCCGTCCGTGGACGGTGCGAGCAGCGCCAGCACGACGCTGGACTGGCTGTCAGCACACGGGTACGCGGAGCTCGTCTCACGGTCCATCACCGTCATCTCAGGGGTGCGCGAGACCGGCAAGATGATCAAGGTCGACGACATCGTGTCGCACTTCGAGACCCGCTGCCGCGGTGTCGTCGTCGTGCCGTTCGACGAGCATCTGGCCGCGGGCGCCGAGGTCGACCTCGACATGATGCGGCCGAAGGTCCGGGAGGCGTACTTCAACCTCACGGCGATGGTCGCGGAGGACTTCATCCGCCACCAGCAGCGCCAGGGCCTCTGGACCAGCGACGGCAACCCGCCGCCGGTGGCCGCCCCGCCGATGCCGGGCCAGCAGATGCCGGGCCAGCCGGTGCCCGGGCAGGCCTATCCGCCGGCGGGTCAGCCGTACCCGCAGGCGCCCCAGCCCGGCCCCGGGCAGCCGTACCCGCCGCAGCACGGTCAGCCCCAGGGACAGCCGTATCCGCAGCAGCAGCCCCAGCCGGGGCAGGATCCGTACGCCCAGCCGCAGCCACCGCAGCAGCAGCAGCAGCACCCGGGGTATCCCCCGGCCGGCTACGGCTACCCGCAGCACCCCGAGGCCCCTCAGCCCGGGCAGCCTCCGCAACAGTGAGGCGGCGGTGAGGCGGCAGTGAAAAACGCCGAAGGGCGGCCGGTGTCCGAGGACACCCGCCCCCCCTCGGCCGGTCGTCGGTCGGGCCCCCCGGGGGCGACGGGGCGGCAACCCCCCCCCCGCCCCGTACATTGAGCGCGTAACGGCCACCGCCCGCTGCGCCCA
>NZ_JBHWUW010000068.1:0-40243 GCF_042737245.1 Streptomyces sp. NPDC060002 | reverse complement strand
CCCTGGGGGGGTTTTCGGCGGGGGCTGCGCTGGGGCCCCTGGGGGGGGTCGGCAACCTCCCTGGGGCGGGTGGGCCCCACCAGCCCGCCCGGCGCTCGCGCACGAGAGCGTCCACGCGGGGCACCGCAAAAGCCGACGTCAGCTTTAGGGTGGTCGCATGAACGATCGCATGGTGTGGATCGACTGCGAGATGACCGGCCTCTCGCTGTCGGACGACGCTCTCATCGAGGTAGCCGCCCTCGTCACCGACTCCGAGCTGAACGTGCTCGGCGACGGCGTCGACATCGTCATCCGCCCGCCGGCCCGGGCACTGGAGACGATGCCGGAGGTGGTGCGCGAGATGCACACCGCATCCGGGCTGCTCGACGAGCTGGCAGGCGGGACGACCCTCGCGGAGGCCGAGGCCCAGGTGCTGGCCTATGTGCGGGAGCACGTGAAGGAGCCGGGCAAGGCGCCGCTGTGCGGCAACTCCGTCGGCACGGACCGGGGCTTCCTGGCGCGGGACATGACCGCCCTGGAGGGCTACCTCCACTACCGGATCGTCGACGTGTCGTCGATCAAGGAGCTCGCCCGGCGCTGGTACCCGCGGGCGTACTTCAACAGCCCCCCGAAGAACGGCAACCACCGCGCCCTCGCCGACATCCGCGAGTCCATCGCGGAACTGCGTTACTACCGCGAGGCCGTGTTCGTGCCGCAGCCCGGGCCGGACTCCGACACCGCCCGGACCATCGCCGCGAAGCACGTCGTGTCCAGCAGCTGACGGGGCCCCGTAAAAGGCGTGCGCGAGCACCCCCTCGGACCCTGTACACTTTTTCTCGGCCGGTAGGGAGACCGCAAAGTCCAACTGCCGGGCGTGGTGGGTGTAGCTCAGCTGGTAGAGCACCTGGTTGTGGTCCAGGATGCCGCGGGTTCAAGTCCCGTCACTCACCCTGAGTCATCAGCCGGTGACTTCCCGAGAGGGAGGTCACCGGCTGATGTGTTTCCCGGGAGGGGTCATGCGCCCGAGAGTCCCCGCCGAGCCGTTCGCGACCGCCCGGCTCGACCTTCTTCCCCTGCGCGCCGAACACGCGCCGGAGATGGCCGTCGTCCTCGGCGATCCCGCGTTGCACACCTTCATCGGCGGCGCCCCCGGCACACCCGAGGCCCTGCACGCCCGCTACGAACGGCTCGGCGCCGGTTCGCCGGTTCCGTCCGTCTCCTGGTGCAACTGGGTGCTGCGGCTGCGGGACACCGGCCGGCTGGCCGGGACCGTCCAGGCCACCGTGACCGGGCGGGACCACGCCGAGATCGCCTGGGTCGTCGGCACCCCCTGGCAGGGCCGCGGCCTCGCCTCCGAGGCGGCCGCGGGACTCGTCGGCCGGCTGCGGGCACAGGGCGTGCGCACGATCGTCGCCCACATCCGCCCCGACCACCACGCGTCCGCGGCCGTGGCCCGTTCCGCCGGGCTGTCGGTCACCGCGGAGCGGCAGGACGGCGAGGTGCGGTGGCGACTGGTCGTCGCTCCGTGAATCCGCGCCACCCTCAGGAGCACCACCCTCAGGAGCACCACGCTCAGGAGCGCCACCCTCAGGAGGAGGAGCGCCCCACCAGCTCCGTCGCCAGCACGACCTGCCGGCGCTCCAGGCCCCGGGACACCGCGGGACGGCGGTCCGCGATCTCCGTGAGGAGCAGGTCCAGCATCTTGCGGCCCATCTCCTCGATGGGCTGGCGGACGCTCGTCAGCGGCGGGTCCATGTGCCGGGCGATCGCCGAGTCGTCGTAGCCGACCATCGCCACGTCCTCGGGGAGGCGGCGGCCCGCCTCGCGCAGTGCCCGGCGGGCACCGGCCGCCATGACGTCGGAGCCCGCGAAGACCGCGTCGAGGGTGGGGTTGCGGGCGAGGAGCTCGCCCATGGCGCGATGCCCGCCCTCCTCGGTGAAGTCGCCCGGAGCGATCAGGCCCTCGTCCGCCGGGTACCCCGCGTCGCGCAGGGCGTCCCGGTAGCCGTCGACGCGCCGCTGGGCGCCGTAGACGTCCGGGCGGCCGGTGATGTGGGCGATGCGGGTGCGGCCCCGGGAGAGCAGGTGATCCACCGCCGAGCGGGCGCCGCCGTAGTTGTCGGAGTCCACGGACGGGAGGGTCTCCGCGGCGGAGCGCGGGCCGCTGATCACCGCCGGGATCTCCAGCTGGGCCAGCAGATCGGGCAGCGGGTCGTCCGCGTGGACCGAGACCAGGAGAACCCCGTCGACGCGGTGCGCCGCCAGGTACTGGGCGAGCCGGCGTCGTTCGCGATCGCTACCCGCGAAGATCAGCAGCAGCTGCATCTCGGTGTCGGAGAGTTCCGCGCCGACGCCGCGCAGCATGTCCGAGAAGTACGGCTCGGCGAAGAAGCGGGTCTCCGGCTCGGGGACCACCAGCGCGATCGCGTCCGTGCGGTTGGCGGCCAGGGCGCGGGCCGCGGTGTTGGGGACGTAGCCGAGCTCGGCGACGGCCGCCTCGACGGCCGCGCGGGTCGCGTCACTGACCCTCGGCGAGCCGTTGATCACCCGGGAGACCGTGCCGCGGCCGACACCGGCGCGCGCGGCCACCTCTTCGAGAGTCGGCCGCCCTCCGCTCCGGCTCCGCGCTCCGTGGCTTGCCATGGGCCCCGCCTTCCCGCCGTCGTTCACGCTGGCCTGGAATCTAACAGCCTCGTCCGTTCCGCCCACCTTCGCCGACGGCCGCCGTCCCCGGAGGCCCGCTTCGGCCCGCGGGGACCTTGTCCCCGGCCGCCGGACGGGCCTCGCCCCGGGACGCCGAAGGCGCCCAACTCCCGGACCCCGGACGGCCGGAGCGTCGCCGCTCGCGGCCGGAAAGCGCTGTCCCCTCGAGTTAGCTAACGGGCCGATAACTGAACGCATCTCTCCGCGTTCCCACCCTTGACACCCCCGCCCGAACCGACGACTCTTCAACACATCACCTGTGGGAGCGCTCCCACGGTACCTGACACATACATATCCCGCACGTTCCCCGCCCGAGCCGCAGCGAGTAACTAACGGGCCCAACAATGCAGTTGGCCGGGGGGTCGGCACGTCAGGGCAACAGGAGGACGCAATGCGAGCACGTACCCGAACCACCCGCCGGGTGGTGGTCCTCGCGGCCGTAGCGTCGCTGGGCGCCGGGCTGCTGGCCGGCTGTGCCGACGACGGCGGCGACGACGCATCCGACGGCTCGTCGTCGGGCAGTGGCAAGGGCAAGACGACGATCACGCTGGGTCTTTTCGGCACGATGGGCTTCAAGGAGGCCGGTCTCTACGCCGAGTACGAGAAGCTTCACCCCGACATCAAGATCGCCGAGAACGTCACGGAGCGGAACGAGAACTACTACCCGGCGCTCGTCAACCATCTCACCACCAACAGCGGTCTGATGGACGTCCAGGCCATCGAAGTCGGCAACATCGCCGAGGTCGTGGCCACGCAGGCGGCCAAGTTCGAGGACCTGTCGAAGGTCTCGGGCGTCGACAAGAGCAACTGGCTCGACTGGAAGTGGTCGCAGGGCACCACCAAGGACGGACAGACGATCGGTCTCGGCACCGACATCGGCCCGATGGCCCTCTGCTACCGCAAGGACCTCTTCGAGGCGGCCGGTCTGCCCACCGACCGCACCGAGGTCGGCAAGCTGTGGGCCGGTGACTGGAACAAGTTCATCACCACGGGTGAGCGGTACAAGGCGAAGGCCAAGGCGGGCACCTTCTTCATGGACTCCCCCGGTGGCCTGATCAACGCCATCCTCAGCAGTGAGAAGGAGAAGTTCTACGACTCCTCCGGCGAGATCACCTACAAGACGAACCCGGCCGTGAAGGCCGCCTTCGACCTGACCGCGAAGGCAGCCGAGGAGGGCCTGGTCCAGGCCCAGACGCAGTTCCAGGCGGCCTGGGACACCACGATCGCCAACAGCAAGTTCGCCACCATCGCCTGCCCGCCGTGGATGCTCGGCACCATCAAGGGCAAGGCGAAGGCCGAGGACGCCGGCAAGTGGGACGTGGCCGTCGCACCCAAGTCCGGCAACTGGGGCGGCTCCTTCCTGGGCGTCCCGAAGAGCGGCAAGCACGTGAAGGAGGCCGAGGCGTTCATCACCTGGCTGACCGCGCCCGAGCAGCAGGCGAAGCTGTTCAAGGTGCAGGGCTCCTTCCCCAGCGCGCCGAGCACGTACACGATGGCCGAGGTCACCGGTGCGAAGAACGACATGACCGGTGACTCGCCGATCGGCACGGTCTTCTCCGAGGCCGCCAAGACCGCGCCGGTGCAGGTGATCGGCCCGAAGGACCAGATCATCCAGCAGGGCCTGACCGACAACGGCGTCATCCTCGTGACGAAGGGCAAGTCGGCGGCGGAGGCCTGGGAGACGGCCACCAAGACCATCGACAACAACCTGGACAAGTGACCCGAATGGCCACCCGTCACGACACCGCCGCGCCCCCCACCAAGGAGGGGGGCGCGGCCCCGGGCCGCCCGGCCCTCGTTCCCACGGAGGCGGAGCAGCGGCACCGGGCCCGGCTGTCCCGCCGCTGGCAGCGGGACAAACGCTGGAGCCCGTACGCCTTCGTCTCGCCGTTCTTCCTGCTGTTCCTCGCGTTCGGCCTGTTCCCGCTGGTCTACACCGGCTGGGCGTCGCTGCACCAGGTGGAGATGACAGCGCCCACCGACATGACGTGGGTGGGGATGCGCAACTACACGCGCATCTTCGACGACGACTTCTTCTGGAACGCGGCGAAGAACACCCTGACGATCGGGATCATCTCGACCGTTCCGCAGCTGCTGATGGCGATGGGCCTCGCCCACATCCTCAACTACAAGCTGCGCGCCTCGACCTTCTACCGGGTCGCGATGCTCGCGCCGTACGCGACCTCGATCGCGGCCGCCTCGCTGGTCTTCGTGCTGCTCTTCGGGCGCGACTACGGCATGATCAACTGGGCGCTGCACTTCGTCGGGATCGACGCGATCGACTGGCAGAACGACAAGTGGCCGTCGCAGATCGCCGTCTCGTCGATCGTCATCTGGCGGTGGACGGGCTACAACGCGCTGATCTACCTGGCCGCGATGCAGGCGATCCCGCAGGACCTGTACGAGTCGGCTGCGCTGGACGGCGCGAGCCGCTGGAAGCAGTTCCTGCACGTCACCCTGCCGTCGCTGCGGCCGACGATCCTGTTCACGGTCGTCGTCTCGACGATCGGCGCCAGTCAGGTCTTCGGCGAACCGCTGCTGTTCGACGCCAACAAGGGCGCGTCGGGCGGCGCGGAGCACCAGTTCCAGACGCTGGGCCTGTACCTGTACGAGCAGGGCTGGGTGAACCAGCACCTGGGCCGGGCCTCGGCGATCGCCTGGACGATGTTCCTGATCCTGATCGTGATCGGCATCGTCAACTACGTCATCTCGCGCCGGCTGCGCGCCAGTAGTTAGGAGTACCGGCCGTGACGACGACGACAACGACCGCGAAGTCCGTGGAATCCGAGGATGCCGTGCCGACGGCCCGCAAGGTGCGGCGGCCGAAGTCCGCGCGGGCCGGCGGGCAGATGCACGGCGGCCCGATCGCCTACATAGTCCTGGGCGTGTTCACCATCGTTTCGCTGTTTCCGCTGGTGTGGACGGCGATCGCGGCGTCCCGCGACAACAACCGGCTGGCGCAGAACCCGCCCCCGTTCGTGTTCGGCTCGAACCTCTTCCACAACCTGGACGTGGCCTGGAACGACGCGAACCTGGGCAAGGCGTTCGTCAACACGACGATCGTGGCGGGGACTTCGGCGGCGACGATCGTCTTCCTGTCGACGATCGCCGGGTTCGCCTTCGCCAAGCTCCGGTTCCGGGGCCGGGGCGCGCTGATGCTGATCGTGATCGGCACGATGATGGTGCCGCCGCAGCTGAGCATCATCCCGCTGTACATGATGGTCGCCAAGCTGGAGTGGACGGACCAGCTCCAGGCGGTGATCCTGCCGTCGCTGGTGAGCGCGTTCGGTGTGTTCTTCATGCGGCAGTACCTCATCCAGGCGCTGCCCGACGAGATCATCGAGGCGGCCCGGGTGGACGGCGCGAGCAGCTGGCGCGTGGTGTGGCACGTGGTGTTCCCCGCGGCGCGCCCGGCGATGGCGGTGCTCGGCATGCTGATGTTCGTCCAGACGTGGAACGACTTCCTGTGGCCGTTCCTGGTGCTGAGCCAGACCGGCAACCCGACCGTGCAGGTCGCGGTCGCGGGCCTCGGCCGCGGGTACACCCCGGACCAGTCCCTGATCATGGCGGGCGCGCTGCTGGGCACGCTGCCGCTGCTGCTGGTCTTCGCGGTCTTCGGCAAGCAGATCGTGGGCGGCATCATGCAGGGCGCCGTGAAGGGCTGAGCACGCGGCACGACTCCGTACGACGCGTTACGACGCCCTCCCGTCCGTCAGTCCGTGACTTCTCGGGGGCCGGGTCACCGCCGCCCCGGCCCCTGCGCACCACTTCCCCCCGACCTCGTCGGTCTCGACGACCACCCATGGGAGCGCTTCCATGCCTGAGCCCATTACTCCGGTGACCTTCCCGCCCGCCTTCCTCTGGGGTGCCGCGACCTCCGCGTACCAGATCGAGGGGGCGGTGCGCGAGGGCGGCCGCACCCCCTCGATCTGGGACACCTTCAGCCATACGCCCGGCAAGACGGCCGGTGGCGAAACCGGTGACATCGCTGTCGACCACTACCACCGCTACCGCGACGACGTGGCGCTGATGGCGGAGCTGGGCCTGTCCGCGTACCGCTTCTCCGTCTCCTGGTCCCGGGTCCAGCCGACCGGCCGGGGCCCCGCGGTGCAGGTGGGCCTGGACTTCTACCGCCGTCTGGTGGACGAGCTGCTGGCGGCGGGCATCAAGCCGGCCGTCACCCTCTACCACTGGGACCTCCCCCAGGAGCTGGAGGACGCGGGCGGCTGGCCGGAGCGGGACACGGCGCTCCGGTTCGCCGAGTACGCGCAGATCGTCGGTGAGGCGCTCGGCGACCGTGTGGAGAACTGGATCACGCTCAACGAGCCGTGGTGCAGCGCCTTCCTGGGCTACGCGTCCGGGGTGCACGCGCCGGGCCGCACCGAGCCGGTGGCATCGCTGAAGGCGGCGCACCACCTGAACCTGGCCCACGGGCTGGGCACGTCGGCGCTGCGCTCGGCCATGCCGGCCCGCAACTCGGTGGCGATCAGTCTCAACTCCTCGGTGGTGCGCCCGCTCTCCCCGGGCGACCCGGCGGACCTGGCCGCGGTCCAGAAGATCGACGACCTGGCCAACGGGGTCTTCCACGGCCCGATCCTGCGGGGCGCCTACCCGGAGACGCTGCTCACGGCGACCTCGTCGCTGACGGACTGGTCGTACGTCCTCGACGGCGATCTGCGCGCCATCCACCAGCCGCTGGACGCGCTGGGCCTGAACTACTACACGCCCACGCTGGTCTCGGCGGCGGACGCGTCGGTGCGCGGCCCCCGCTCGGACGGTCACGGCGCGAGCGACCACACGCCGTGGCCGGGCGCGGACGACGTGGCCTTCCACCTGACCCCGGGTGACCGCACGGAGATGGGCTGGTCCATCGACCCGACCGGCCTGCACGAGCTGATCATGCGCTACACGGCGGAGGCGCCGGGCCTGCCCCTCTACATCACGGAGAACGGCGCGGCCTACGACGACAAGCCCGACTCGGACGGCCGCGTCCACGACCCGGAGCGCATCGCCTACCTGCACGGCCACCTCTCGGCGGTCCGGCGGGCGATCGCGGACGGCGCGGACGTGCGGGGCTACTACCTCTGGTCGCTCCTCGACAACTTCGAGTGGGCGTACGGCTACGAGAAGCGGTTCGGCGCGGTCTACGTGGACTACGCGACGCTGACCCGCACACCGAAGTCGAGCGCGCTGTGGTACGGCCAGGCGGCCCGCACGGGCACCCTGGCGCCGACCGAGACCACCTGACCCGGGGAGCGGGGAGAGGGCGCGGCACGCGGAGGGGGCGTGCCGCGCCCCGCTTGGCACCTGGACAACTGGTCGACTCCGGCCGGTCAGCGGCTGCCCGCTGCCGCCAGCCGCTGGGTCGGCTGCCCGGTGACCGAGGCGATCGTCTCGAAGTCGTTGTCGTAATGCAGCATGGTCAGCCCCTGGAGTTCGGCCGTGGCGGCGACGAGCAGGTCCACGGCGCCCGCGGAACGGTGCCGCCCCTTCTCGGTGAGTTCCCGCTGCACGTCCCGGGCGCGGGTGACGGCCCGTTCGTCCAGGGGCGTCCAGCCGAACAACGCGTCCAGGTCCTGGACCGGCTCGCTCCCTCAGCGATTCCCCCGCCCGGACCGGGCCCGGCGTGGTTACGCCTCCCGTGGTTCCCGTACGACCGCGACTCCGCCCGGGGGGACCGGGACCCGGCCGTCCGGCACCGGCTTTCCGGTGAGGAGTTCCACCGCGTCGGCGGACACGGTGACCTTCGCGCCCTGGCCGGCGTGGTCGATGAGGAAGACGTAGTCGGCCGCGGGGCCCCGGCGCCGGACCGCCTCCACGCCCGCGGGCAGGTCCTCCAGCACCGGCCGCACCCCCGCCTCCTCCCGGACGTGCTCCAGCAGCGCCGCCAGCGTGTCCGGGTCGGGGAGCGTGGCCAGGTACCAGGCGGTGCCCGTGCCGTAGCCGTGCCGCGTCACCGCCGGGACGCCCGCCAGAGCGCCGTCCGTGTACGAGGTCACCGCCAGGGCTCCGGCCAGGTGGACCCGCTCCGACCAGAGCGAGCCCGTGCCGCCGGAGTCCAGGCCGACCCGCTCCTGTGCCGGCAACGGGAACAGTTCGTCCGTGCGGACGCCGAGCGCCTCGCGGAACGCGCCCGGGTAACCGCCCAGCCGTACATGGCAGTTCTCGTCCACCGCCCCGCTGTGGAAGCCGACGGCCAGCGTGCCGCCCCGCTCGGTGAAAGCGGTCAGGTTCGCCGCGCCCGCGTCGTCGACGAGGTACAGGCTCGGTGCCAGGAGCAGGCGGTACGCCGACAGGTCCGCGTCCAGACGGACGAAGTCCACGGCGACGCCCGCCCGCCACAGCGGCTCGTACCAGGCGCGGACCAGCTCCAGCTGGCGGACCGACTCGCTCGGCTGGGAGGGCAGTTCCAGCGCCCACTTCGCGTCCCAGTCCCAGACGATCGCCGTCTCGGCCGTGCCCGTGCTGCCGCGCACCTCCGCCAACGCCCGCAGATCCGCGCCGAGCCGGACGACGTCCCGCCAGATGACGCTGTCGGTGCCCGCGTGCGGGAGCATCGCCGAGTGCCACTGCTCGGCGCCCGCCTTCGCCGCCCGCCACTGGAAGTAGGCGATGCCGTCGGCGCCGCGGGCCACGTGTGCCAGGGCGTTGCGGCGCAACTCCCCCGCGTTCTTGGCCCGGTTGACCTGCTGCCAGTTCACGGCGCCCGTCGAGTGCTCCATCAGCAGCCACGGCCGGCCGCCCGCGAGCGAGCGCACCAGATCGCCGCTCATCGCGATGTCGATCTCCGACTCGGGGTCCGTGGAACGCAGGTAGTGGTCGTTCGAGACGATGTCCAGTCGCGGTGCCCAGCGCCAGTAGTCCAGCGCGTCGAAGTTGTACATCACCATGAAGTTGGTGGTCGCGGGCACCGCCGGGGCGGCTTCCGCCAGCACCTCCCGCTCCGCCGTGCACAGGGACAGCAGCGCGTCGCTGGAGAAGCGCCGCCAGTCCAGCCGGTGGGTGGGGTTCGGGACGGCGCCGGTCGCGCGGGGCGGCAGGATCTCGTCCCAGTCGTAGTACCACTGGCTCCAGAAGGCGGTGCCCCAGGCGTCGTTCAGCGCGGCGAGGTCGTCGCCGTACCGGTGGCGCAGCCAGTCCCGGAACGCCGCCGCGCTCGTGTCGCAGAAGCACTCCGCGTTGTGGCAGCCGTACTCGTTGTGGACGTGCCACATGACCACCGCCGGGTGGTCCGCGTACCGCTCGCCCAGCGCGCGGGCGATCCGCAGCGCGGCCTCCCGGTAGGCGGGGCTGCTCGGGCAGAACGTCTGACGGCTGCCGTACGACAGTCGCCGGCCGTCCCGGTCCACCGGCAGCGCCTCGGGGTGGGCCCGGAAGAACCAGGCCGGCGGGGCGGCCGTCGGGGTGGCCAGGTCGGCGGCGATGCCGTGGGCGTAGAGCATGTCCAGGACGCGGTCGAGGCGCGAGAAGTCGTACACGCCCTCGGCGGGTTCCAGCAGCGCCCAGGAGAAGATGTTGACGCTGACCATGGTGACCCCGGCCTCGGTCATGAGGCGCATGTCCTCGGCCCAGACCTCCTGCGGCCACTGCTCGGGGTTGTAGTCGCCGCCGTAGGCGATTCCGGGGACGTCCAGCACGCGACGCGTCATCGGCCGCCTCCCGACAGCAGCCGGCGGGTGGTGTCCACGCCCCAGATGTCGAGCGACAGGAGCCGGTCGCTGGACGCCATCAGGCCGCCCGTCGCCTCCACGTGCGCGGCCCACCGCTCCCGGGTCTCCACCGCGGGACGGGCCATCAGGCAGTCGGGGTCGTTGGTCCAGAGCCGGCCGTGCTGCCACTGGCGGCCGGCGCCGGTGAACTCGGCCGGGTCCTGGCCGGGCTGGCTGTAGTCGTCGGCCTCGGGGCGGCGGTGCGGGGCCGTGTCCGGGCTGACCCGCATCGCGTCGAAGAGGCCGAGCGAGGGCAGGATCGGCGCGCCGCAGCCCAGCAGGTAGGCGTCCGGGCCGATCGCCGCACGGATCAGCTCGACGCCCGAGCGGTACGCCGTCAGCGCGTCCGCCGTGTCGTCGTGCCGTACGCCGTCCAGCGCGCCCGCGTACAGGAAGTCGACCTTGAAGTAGTCGTAGCCCTCGGCCCGCAGCGTGCGGAAGACGTCCGTCAGGTAGGCCGCCGCCTCGGGGTGGGTGGTGTCCAGGACCCGCAGGTCGTGGCCCCAGTTGTGGCCGGCGTGCGCGAAGCCGCCGTCGGCGGAGCGGACCAGCCACTCGGGGTGCCGGGCGGCCAGTTCGCTGCTGGGGTCGACCAGGAAGGGCGCCGTCCAGATGCCCGCGCGGCGGCCCCGGGCGCGGATGGCGTCCGCGATGCCGGACCGGGAGCGGAAGCGGCCCGAGAGGACGAGCCAGTCACCCAGGGCGCGCTGGTAGCCGTCGTCGATCTGGACGACGTCGACGGGCAGGTCGAGGGTGTCCATCGCGCGGAGGTTCTCGTGGATGTCGTCCTCGGTGACGGAGGTGAAGTACTCGTACCAGGAGCACCAGACGGTCGGCGCGGGGCGCGGGGCCGCGAGGCCGAGCCCGGCCGCCCAGTCGGACAGGAGCGCCTGGACGCCGGTGCCCGTGTACTCCTTCACCGGGCCGTCGGCGCTGATCTCCGCCACGGATCCGGCCAGGGTGAGCCGGATGGACGGCACCTTCCGCGCCGGGTCCGGCGCCGCCCACAGCCGTACCGGTGAGCCGTCGCCGGGGTCGAGGGCCAGCAGCCCCTCCCCCTGGAAGGCTGCCGCGGGGACGGTGGTCCCGGGGCGGTAGCAGACGGTCGCCCAGTTGTCGTTGGTCGGACGGTACGGGGTGTCGCGGAGCGTGTAGGTGCCGCTCGGGCTCCAGGACTGCCAGCCCTCCTCGTGGACGCGGGCACGACGCGGGTCCACGGGGACGGCGGCCACCGGGGTGAAGGGGTGGTGCACGGGGGTCTCTTTCGGAAAGGAAGGGGCTCAGCCCTTGTTGGCGCCCAGGGTCAGGCCGCTGACGAACTGGCGCTGGAGCACGAAGTACACGATCAGCGTGGGGATCGCGGTGAGCAGGGCGCCGGCGGCGACCAGGTTGGGATCGGTGAAGTACTGGCCGGAGAGGTTGTTCAGGGCGGAGGTGATCGGCATGTTCTCACCGGTCGAGATCAGCACGATCGCCCAGAAGAAGTCGTTGTAGATCCAGATGGAGAGCAGGGTCGCCAGGGCCGCCATCGCGGGCTTGCACAGCGGCAGCACGATCTGCCAGTACAGCCGCCAGACGGACGCCCCGTCGACCAGCGCGGCCTCGGTCAGTTCGTGCGGCAGCGAGCGCATGTAGTTGCTCAGCACGAAGGCGCAGAAGCCGGACTGGAACGCCACATGGATCAGGACCAGGCCGAGCGCGGAGTCGTAGAGCTTGCCGCTGACCGTGATGCCCGGCAGGTCGACCAGGAGGTACAGGCGGTACAGCGGGGTGATGATCACCTGCTGCGGAAGCAGGTTGCCGGCCGTGAACACCAGGAGCAGGAACAGGTTGACCCGGAAGTCGAAGCGGCTGACGTAGAACGCCACGCACGACGACAGGAACAGGGTCAGGAGCACGGCCGGGACCGCGATCAGCAGCGTGTTCCCGAAGTAGTGCAGCATGTCCGACTGCTGGAACGCGTCGGTGAAGTTGTCGAGGCTGAGCTTGTCGGGCCAGGAGACGTAGCCCTTCTCGCTGGTCTCCGCGTAGGGGCGCAGGGCCGCGAACAGGGCCCACAGCAGGGGCGCCAGCCAGGCCAGGGACGTCACGACGAGGAACGTGTGCAGCAGGATCCGGGCGGGGCGGACGGGGGCGCGCTGCTTGGACGCGAGGGTCGCACTCATGCTCGCCGCTCCTTCCGGAAGGTCGCGATCAGGTACGGGATGATCACGGCGAGGGAGATCACCAGCAGGACGACGGCGATCGCCGATCCGTATCCGATGCGGCTGGACTCGCCGATGATGTTGTTGGTGACCAGGATCGACAGCAGTTCGGTCCCCTGGGCGCCCTTGTTGAAGACGAAGACCAGGTCGAAGGCGCGCAGCGCCTCGATGATCGTCACCACGAGGACGACGGTGTTGGTGGGCCGCAGGGTCGGGAAGACGACGTTCTTGAACGTCTGCCACTCGTTCGCGCCGTCCAGTGCGGACGCCTCGCGCAGGGCCGGGTCGACGCTCTTCAGACCGGCCAGGTAGAGGATCATCATGTAGCCGGCGTGCCGCCAGGAGGCGGCGATGAGGATGGCCCAGAGGTTGAGGTCCGGGTCGCCGATCCAGTCGATGTAGTGGCCCGGTTCGTTGGCGCCGATCAGGCTGTTGATCAGTCCCGTGTCCGGGTTGTAGACCAGCTGCCAGACGAAGCCGATGACGGCCATGGAGACCACGACCGGCAGGAAGAAGGCCGTCTGGTAGACCCGGCTGAACCGGATCCTCTTGTCGAGCTGGACCGCCAGGAAGAGCCCGAACGGGGTCGGGATCAGGATGAGCACGACGAACCAGATGACGTTGTGCTGGACGGCGGGCCAGAACTGCGGGTTGTTGCTGAACAGCTCCTTGAAGTTGTCCAGCCCCACCCACCTGATCGAGCCGAAGCCGATGCCGTCCCAGGTGGTGAAGGCCAGGGCGACGGAGGCGAGGGCGGTGACCCAGACGAGGGCCACGTGCAGGATCGTCGGCACGCCCGCCATCAGGCCGAGCGTGAGCCGGTCGCGGCGGGTCAGCAGGCGCCGGTGGCCCTGCGGAGCCCGCTTCTTCGGGGTCGCGGTGCCCGGAGGCGGCACGGCGGCCGCCTCCGGGTGCTTCGTGGTCGTTTCGGAGCTCATGTGTCGGTGCTCATCCGCCTCGGCTCGAGCGTCTCAGCCGGACGCGAAGATCGTCTTCTTCTGACGCTCGATGGACGTCAGCAGGCTGTCGATCCCCTTGGGGTCGCGGACGAACTTCTGGAGCGCGGGCTGCATCACCGTGGACGTGAAGTCGGGCCGGCTGTCGCGGTCCATGAACTGCGTGAGGTGCTTGGCGCCGCTGATCATCTCGTACGCCTTCTTCTGCAGGGCGGTGTACGAGGAGGTGTCGGCCTTCGAGGAGGCGGCGACGACGCTCGGGTCGGCCTTGAGGTAGGTCGCCTCGGCCTCCGGGGTGCCCAGGTACTCCAGGAGCTTGACGGCGGAGGCCTTGCTCTTCGGGGCCTTGGAGAGCATGAAGCCGTCGGTGGGCGCCTCGACGGTGTCCTGGCCGTAGGCCGGGTCGATCTCCGGGAAGGCGAAGAAGTCGAGGTCGTCGGCGTCGGCCTGGTTCGTGAACTGCTGCGCGACGAAGGTGCCCAGCAGATACATGCCGGCCTTCTTGGAGACGAGGGTCTGGGCGGCGTCCTGCCAGGTACGGCCGACGGCGCCGTCCTGGTGGTACGGGAGGAGCTCGGCCCAGTGGTCGAAGGTCTTTCGGACCTTCGCGTCGGTCCAGGAGGCCTTGCCGGCCATCAGCTCGACGTGGAAGTCGTAGCCGTTGGTGCGGAAGTTGATCTGGTCGAAGGTGCCGAGCGCGGGCCAGGCGTCCTTGTCGCCGAAGGCTATGGGCACGAGGCCGTCCTTCTTCATCTGCTTGCACAGGGCGACGAGCTGGTCCCAGGTGGTGGGGACGGTGTAGCCGTGCTGCTGGAAGACGCTCTTGCGGTAGAAGAGCGCCCAGGGGTACGTGTAAAGCGGCACGAAGTAGTACTTGCCGTCCTCGCCCTTGCTGAGCGCCTTCATCGCGTCGGGGAAGTCGCCGCCGATCTTCTCCCACACGTCGTCGATCGGGGTGGCGAGCTTCTTGGCCGCGAAGAACTGCATGCGGTAGCCGGCGAACCAGTTGAACACGTCGTCCGGGGTGCCCTGGAGGTAGGAGTTGATCTGCTCCTGGAACGTGTTGTGGTCCTTGGTGTTCACGTCGACCGTGATCCCGGACTGCTTCTTGAAGGCCGCGTAGATCTCCGCGAAGGCCTTCTTCGGGACGGCGTCGGAGGCGTTGGAGCCCAGGGTGACGGTCTTCGGGTCGGCCGCGGTGCCGCTGCCGCCGCAGGCCGACAGCAGGGGTATGCCGGCGCCGAGCACGGCCGCGCCGCCCATACCGCGCAGGAGGGTGCGGCGGGTCGGGGAGGGGAGAGCGAGGCGGCCAGAGGGGGAGAAGTGGTGCATGAACGGCTCCTGACGCGAAGTTCGGCCACGGGGAGTGGCTGAAAGCCGGTCGCAATCGACCAGAAAACAACTTGACCGAACACGGGGTGGCGCAATAACAGCCGTATGTCCGGTCATGCGTCAAGAGCCGCTGGCCTCATTTGTCGAAACGTAATCGACACACCTTGATCACTTACCTGATCGTTTTCCCGCTCTCCCTCTTGATCATCCGATTGGTCACTTGTAGGCGGCGAACGCC
Organism: Streptomyces sp. NPDC060002; assembly: GCF_042737245.1. Classification (NCBI taxonomy): domain Bacteria; kingdom Bacillati; phylum Actinomycetota; class Actinomycetes; order Kitasatosporales; family Streptomycetaceae; genus Streptomyces; species Streptomyces sp. NPDC060002. The sequence continues at coordinate 25,122 of NZ_JBHWUW010000068.1, read as the reverse complement.
TTCGAGAAGGCGGAGTCGGACTGGACGATCGAGCTGCACGTCGCGTCCGCGTAGTTCTCGGCCCCGCCCGCGCACTGCTTGTCCCGGGTGGCCGACCACATCGACAGCGGGCCGAGCCCCTTGGCCTTGGCGAAGGCGACGAGCTGGGCGGCGTCGTCGACCTTGAAGATCTCGGACGTGACGTCGTTCACACCGATCATCGGAGTGACTCCGACCACTTTCCAGGCCGCGCTGTCGCTGAGCCCGAGGACGCTCCTGACCTGCGCCTGGGTGGCGGTGGCGGCCTGCTCGGCGTAGGTCCCCATGTCGCCGCTGTACGCCGGCCCGTAGTCCATCGCCATGATGTTGACGGTGTCGATCCTCACGTCGGCCGATCTGGCGCCGGCCAGCAGGTTCACGCCGTCCTGCGTCAGCCCCTCGGGCATGACGGGGAGGGTGAACGACACGTTCAGGTCCGGGTGCTGCTGCTGGAGCTTGGCGATCGCCTGGGCGCGGCGGGTGTTGGCCGCGGTGTCGGGCAGCGCGCCGCCCTCGATGTCGAAGTCCACCTTGGTGAGCCGATAGGCGTCCACCGCCTTCCCGTACGCCGCCGCCAGCGCGCCCGCCGAGGAGCAGGTCGTCGCCAGCTCGGAGCCGGAGGCGCCGCCGAAGGAGACCCGGACATCACCGCCCTTGGCCCGCAGGGCCCCGATCTGCGCGGCCACGCCGTCGGTCGCGAGGTCGCCCACCCCGCCCCACTTGGGCGTGCAGCCGCCGCCGTCGGTGACGAACGCGAGGTTGTAGTCCTTCACCCCGGTCGCGCTCACGCTCGCCAGGAGATCGAAGGCGGGGTAGAGGGAGGTGTCGACGTAGGGGGCGAACCCGGCGGAGGCGGTGGTGCCGGTACCGGTGCTCGCGCTGGTGCTCGGCGCGGGAGAGGAGGGGGCCGCGGAAGAGGAGGGCGAGGAGGTGGCGGTCGGGCTCGGGGCCGTGGTGGGACTCGCGGTCGTTGTCGGTCGGCCGCTCGGCTCGGGCGTGGCGCCGTCGTCGGCGGAGCACTTGGCGCCGTCCACGAGGCAACCGGCGGGATCCGCTTGGCCGTTGACGACGAAGCCGACGGTGACGGATTCCCCGACGGCGAGCCCGTCGGTGTCCCACCTGGGCGGCGAGACGGTGACATGCCGCCCGCTGACGGCGGACTCCCCGTTCCACAGGGAGCTCAGCTTCGCCCCGGCCGGCAGATCGAACTCGAGCTTCCAGGCCGCCTTCACCTGACCGCTGTTGTTCGTCACGACGTACTGCGCGGTGTACCCCGTCGACCAGTCGCTGGTCCTGGTGTAGGCCGCCCCGACCCCGGCCGCCTGCGCGGTGCCTCCGAGCAGAACGGCTCCGCCGCCCACCACGGCCGCGGCGACCGCACCGCCGATCATCTTGTTCCTGCCACTGATCCTGCGCCGATGCGTGCTCATCACGTGCCTGCCTTCACTGCTCACGGGGATCCCGAGGGGGTGCGGCAGCACGCTAGCGAGCCCGAAGCGGGCAAAACGCCTGACAGGGAAGGCTGTTGAGGTTCTTAGGGAGCGCTTAAGGAACACATCGGGGGCGGTTAAAGGTCGAGACCGATTCGCCCCTCAGGAGCGGCCGACGACCGCCCGTCGCCGTCTGCGGACAGCGCCCCGGTGGCCCCTGCGCACCGGCTCCCGCCCGTCCAGCTGGATCCAGAGCCGCACCTCGGTGCCGCCCAGCACCGAGGAGCCGATGCGGACGTCACCGCCCGTCGACTCGGCGAGCCGGCGGACGATGTCCAGGCCGAGGCCGGTCGAGCCCGCGGCGCCCGATCCCCGGCCGCGCGCCATCGCCGCCTCGGGGTCGCGGATGCCCGGGCCCGCGTCCGAGACGAGGACGATCACCGCGTCCTCGCCGTTGTGGACGTCGACCGCGAAGGCCGTGCCCTCCGGGGTGTGCCGGAAGACGTTGCCGAGCAGGGCGTCCAGGGCGGCGGCGAGGTCGGTACGGGCCACGGGTATGCGGACCGGGCGGTCCACGCCGGCCGTGCGCACCTTGCGGCCCTCGTCCTCCGCGAGCGCCGACCAGAACGCCATCCGCTCCCTGACCACCTCCGCCGCGTCGCAGCCCGCGCCCGGACCGGCGGCCGCCGTCTGCGGCTTGGCCTCCCGCGCCGTCCGGATGATCGTGTCCACCTCGCCCTCCAGCTGGGCGACGGCGGTCCTCGTCTGCTCGGCGGCCGCGGACTCGCCCAGCGAGGCCGCGTTGAGCCGCAGCACGGTCAGCGGGGTCCGCAGCCGGTGGGACAGGTCCGCCGCCAGCTCCCGTTCGTTGGCCAGCAGTTGGACCACCTGATCCGCCATCGAGTTGAACGCCACCGCCGCGAGGCGTAGTTCGTTCGGACCCTCCTCGGGCACTCGCGCCCCGAGCTTGCCCTCCCCCAGCTCGTGCGCCCCCTCGACCAGCCGTCTCGCCGGCTGCACCATGCGGACGCCCAGCCGGTCGGCGACGGCGACCGAGCCGACGACCAGCGCGGCCCCGACCGCCGCCAGCACCGCCCAGGCCGTGCCGACGCCGTTGCTCACCTCGGACTCGGGGACGTACACCTCGATCACCACGGTCCCCAGGCTCAGCGCGACCGGCTGGAGCAGTGCGGAGCCTCCGGGGACCCCGGTGGTGGAGGCGCGGCCCAGCTTCCGTACGGCCGCGATGTCCGCGTCCGCGGCGCGCTGCCGGCCGAGGTCGACGGCGGCCCGGCCGTCGCTCGCCGGCAGGTGCACCGCCATGCCGTCGTCGGAGCCCGCCGAGGCGACGACCCGCTCCAACTGGTCGCGGTCGGTCGTGATGGACAGCGCCGGGACCACGACCGCGGCCTCCCGCTCGGCGTTGGAGAACGCGCGGTCGCGGGCCATCTCCTTGATGACGAGACCGAGCGGGACGGCGAAGGCGATCACGACCATCGTGGTGACCGCCAGGCAGACCTTCACCAGTGCCCATCTCATCCGACCGGTCCCGTCCCCCCGGAGTCGCAGGCGGGCGGCTCCAGCTTCACGCCGACGCCCCGCAGGGTGTGCAGATAGCGCGGCCGTGCCGCCGTCTCGCCCAGCTTGCGGCGCAGCCAGGACAGATGGACGTCGATGGTCTGGTCGTCGCCGTAGGACTGCTGCCACACCTCGGCCAGCAGTTCCCTGCGCGGGACCACGACCCCCGGCCGGCCCGCGAGAAAGGCCAGCAGGTCGAACTCGCGGCGGGTGAGGTCGAGCCGTCCTCCGTCCAGCTCGGCCTGGCGGCGCAACGGGTCGACGGTCAGACCGCCGACGCGAAGGACGCTGGAGGGCGAGGCCTCCGCGGCACCGGACCGGGCCCGCCGCAGCACGGCCGCCATCCGCGCCGACAGATGCTCCACCGAGAACGGCTTGGTCAGGTAGTCGTCCGCGCCCGCGTTCAGCAGCCGGACGATCTCCGTCTCGTCGTCGCGCGCGGTGGCGATGATGACCGGCACGTCCGTGATGCCGCGCAGCATCTTCAGGGCCTCGGAGCCGTCCAGATCGGGCAGCCCGAGGTCGAGAATGACCACGTCGAAGCGGAAGTGGGCGACCTCGCGCAGCGCCTCCAGTGCCGTACCGACGCTGCGCACGAGGTGCGAGGCGTCGGTCAGCTGCCGGATGAGCGCCGAGCGTACGAACTGGTCGTCCTCGACCACGAGCACACTTGCCATGCGCCGCAACCTACGCCATGCGGACGGACGTCATTCGGGCCTGTGGACAACTCGGCCCCTGTGGACGACCGGTGAGGCGACCGTGCGCGGCCGTGGGGACATCCGTGCGGCACGGGTGAGGCGCGTGGGGCAAGATGGCCCGCGATGCGCAGAGGACTCGTACACGTACTGGCCTGGTCGCTCGCCACGGGCGCGGCGGTCACGCTGTCGTGGTGGGGTGTCCACACGGTGATGACGGGCACGGCCTACGACCCGCCGCGCGCCCTGCCGCTCACCGCGGGCGACGCGATCACGCGGGAGTCGACGCCGCCGGCCTCGCCGACCAGCGGCCCGCCCGCGTCGCGGAGCGCGTCCCCGACCCCGAGCCGGACCCCGGCGACCCCGGCCCCCTCTCGGACGGCGGCGGCCGCCGGCCCCTCCCCCAGCGCCTCCAAGACGCCCCGGAGCACGTCCCGAGGCACGGTCAAGAGCTACGACACCGACGGCGGGCTGGTCGTCTTCGACCTGGGCGAGGTCTCCGCGTCGCTGGTCTCGGCGACGCCGGGCGCGGGCTGGTCGATGCAGGTGTGGAAGACGGAGTCGTGGATCCGGGTGGAGTTCAGCTCCGGAGCGGACCGGGTGTCGGTGTTCTGCACCTGGCACGACGGGCCGCCCCGGGTGGAGGTGGGCACTTACTGACGCCCGGGACCTCCGGCCGGCCGACGGACCGGCCTAGCGGAAGACCGAGGGCGGCGGGGCCGGTGACGCCACCGCCGACGCGTCCACGACCGGTGCCGCGCCGCCGGTGAAGTCGGTGAGCGCCCTGCCGTGCTCGACCCGGCCGGGGTGCGGGTCGGAAGCGGCCCGGCGGGTCAGTTCGGCGGTCGGCAGCGGCAGGTCGGAGGCGGCGAGTACGGCGTTGCCGAACCGTTTGCCGCGCAGCACGGTGGGGTCCGCCACCAGCGCGAGTTCCGGGAACCGGGCGGCAGCGGTGGCGATCTGGCCGCGCAGGTGCGCGAGCGGCGGGCCGTCGGCGAGGTTGGCGGCGTAGGTCCCGCCGGGCTTGAGCGCTCTGCGGACCTCGTCGAGGAACTCGGTCGAGGTGAGGTGGGCGGGGGTCCGGGCGCCGCTGAACACGTCCGCCAGGACGAGATCCGCCCACCCGTCGGGCACCTTGGCGAGGCCCTCACGTGCGTCGACCGACCTCACCCTGATACGCGCCCCCGGGTCCAGCGGCAGCTCTCGGCGCACCAGTTGGACGAGGGCCGCGTCCCGTTCGACGACCTGCTGGGTGGAGCGGGGGCGGGTCGCGGCGACATACCGGGCGAGGGTGAACGCGCCGCCGCCGAGATGCACGACGTGCAGGGGCTTGCCGGGCGGTGCGACGAGGTCGATGACATGACCGAGGCGCCGCTGGTACTCGAAGGAGAGGTAGGCGGGATCCTCCAGGTCGACATGCGACTGGGGGGCTCCGTCGATGAGCAGCGTCCAGGCCCGCGCCCGGTCCCGGTCGGGTATGAGCTGGGCGAGCCCGCCGTCGACGGGCTCGACGACGGCGGCGTCGGCGTCCCGCTCGCGCCGGTTGTTCCTGGACTTTGCCATGACAGCATTTTCGCAGGCCGCGGGCGCTCCCCGCGCGCCCGACCGAACAGGGGGCGGACAGGGGCCTGACAGCGGGCGGGCTGGGGCTGGGCAGAGACCGGACAGCGGTCCCGAAGCCGACGGGCACGCGCGCACGGAGCTGACAGGCAAGCGCGCACGGAGCCGACGAGCACGCGCGCGTGGGCTCGGTGCCCGCGCACAGCCGGGTCCCGCGCCGGTCACACCGCAGGCGCCCTCACCGGCAGCTGTCCGCCGCCTCGATCAGCCGGGCCGCCTCGCCCAACGCCCGCCGCAGCACCGCCGGATCCGTCGCGAGGTCCGCCTCGCCGGGGGGCACCAGCCAGCCCGAGCCCCCGACCGGCGGCTCGGGGTCGAGTCGCAGTCCCCTGCCGTCGGTCTCCGTGCAGGTACTGCCCGGCATGTCCCATGCCGCCGCCGTCCCGGCCGGCACCACGAAGCCGAGCGTGTCGTCGCCGTCGTCGTGCAGGACGGGCCCCACCCCGTCCCCCGTCGACGCCCTTCGCAGGATGTCGACCGCCTCCAACCCCTGACGGGTCGGCACCGTCACCAGGTCGCACGCCGCCACCGCTGTCATAGAAGAAACGTTGCTCTGGCTGGTCTCCATCCCGGCCTCCACCGCGCAGCCCGCCTGTAGTCCGCAAGGCTCAACGCCTGACGGCGTCAAGGGCTACGGCGGAAGTCCGCCGCAAAGGATGGCAGTTCATGGCAGATCGTGGATGAGATATCCGGTTTGTAGCCAAACACCGCATGGCGGCCCGACCACAGCAGGTACGTTCTTGCCCGCCGGGAACAAGGGTGCCACACGGACAACTCATCCCTATTCCGGCATGGTTCGACGGTTCGCACGAGAGGACCCGGCCATGGCGTCGTCACCGGTGACCCCACCTCGGCCCGACCGGCCGGCACGGCCCAACCTCGCCTTCCGCCACCTGCGCGGACATCGCTCACCCGCCGAGTTCGCCGCACTCGTGCGGCGGGCCGCGCGCGAGATCGGCGAGTGCGTCAGCTGTGACGCGCGCTACATCGGGCGCGTCGAGGCGGGCGAGATCCGCTGCCCCAACTACGCGTACGAGCGGGTGTTCCTGCACATGTTCCCCGGCCGCACGCTCACCGACCTGGGGTTCGCGCCCCGCGCGTCCGTGCGCGGACGAGGGGCGCGAACCCCTGAAGACGCGCCCTGCGCGCACACCACGAGACCGGAGCGCACTACCAGTGACGAGCGGAACACGGCTGAGACGGGTGGGGCGCACGAGCCGTATGACACGCAGGACCCGTACGACAAGCACCACGACCACGAGGAGAGCGACGTGCTGCGTCGCGCATTCATGACCGGCGGAGGCGCCACGATGGCGGCCGCCACGCTGGGCCCCCTCGGGCTCGCCCACGACGCGTCGACGGATCGTCCCGTGCGCCGCGCGGGAGCGAGCGAGGCCGGCGCCCTCGAAGAAGCGGTCCGCAGGATCCGGCTGCTGGACGACCGGCACGGGGCCGACGGCCTCTACCGGCGCGCGGCCGCCCCGCTGCGCGCCGCCTTCGCGCTGCTGGACGCCGGGACGGCCCGGCAGGCGACCGCCGACCGGCTCCACTCGGGCGCCGGTGAGCTCGCCATCTCGGTGGGCTGGCTGGCACACGACTCGGGCCGGTTCGACGACGCGCGCTCGCACTACGCGGAGGCGCTGGCGACCGCCCGGATGACCGGGGACCAGGGACTGGAGGCGCACGCCTTCTGCAACACGGCGTTCCTCGCCCGGGACGCGGGCCGGCCCCGTGAGGCCGTCCGCGCCGCCCAGGCCGCCCAGCGCGTCGCCCGCCCCCTGGGCTCACCCCGCCTGATGTCGCTGCTGGCGCTGCGCGAGGCGGGCGGCTGGGCAGGGCTCGCCGACCACACCGGCTGCGCGCAGGCCCTCGTCCGCGCGCAGGCCCTCTACGACCGGGGTCCCTGCGACAGCGACCCCGAGTGGATGAGCTTCTACGGCGAGGCCGAGCTCGAGGGGCTCGAGGCACAGTGCTGGTCGACCCTCGGCGACTGGCCGCGCGCGGCCCGGCACGCCAAGCGGGCGGCGGACCTCCAGGACCCGCACTTCTCCCGGAACATCGCGCTGTACACGGCCGAGCTGGCGGACGACCTCGCGCGCGGGGGCCGTCCCGACGAGGCGGCGACGGCCGGGATGCGGGTCCTGGACCTGCTGGACCAGGTCCAGTCGTCCCGGATCCAGACGATGCTGGCGGGAACGGCCAGGGTGTTGCTGCCGCACCGGCGGGCGGGGGGCGTGTCCACGTTCCTGGAGCGGCACGCCTCGACACCGCGGATGGTGTGAGACCAGGTCCCCGGAACCGCGCGCGGTGACCGCGACCGCCTACGGCTGCCCGAGGTGCCCGAGGTGCCCGAGATCGTTCCAGCTCTCGATCGCCGGTTCGCCGTAGGCCCAGCCCAGGACCGAGAGCGACGTCGGGTTCAGACGTATCCGGGCCGCGAAGTCCAGCGGCAGACCCAGCCAGCGTGCCCCGATGGACCGGAGGATGTGCCCGTGGGCGAAGACCAGCACGTCCCGGTCGGCCGAGCGGGCCCAGGCGACCGCCTCGTCCGCGCGGGCGGTCACCTCGGCGAGGGTCTCGCCCTCGGGGACGCCGTCGCGCCAGATGAGCCAGCCGGGCCGGGTGGCCTGGATCTCGGCGGGGGTCATGCCCTCGTAGGCGCCGTAGTGCCACTCCATGAGGGTGTCCCAGGTGGTGGCCCGCTCACCGAAGCCGGCGAGCTCGCACGTCTCCCGCGCGCGTGCCAGCGGGCTGGTGCGTATCTCCACGTCCGTCAGGCCGTCGTACGGCGTCCGGTGCAGCCGCTCGCCGAGCAGCTCGGCCCCCCGGCGGCCCTCCTCCAGGAGCGGCACATCGGTCCTGCCGGTGTGCTTGCCGGACAGCGACCACTCCGTCTGTCCGTGCCGGGCCAGCAGGATGCGCGGTGCCATGGGGGACCTTTCCGGGGAGACCCTGAGAGGGATCAGGGGAGAAATCAGGGGCGGATGCCTTCCATCATCGCTCACCCTGATCAGGGGCAACCCGATGGGCGATCTCAGCGTCTTTGAGAGCCGGGGCGCCCACAAAGGGCGCGCACATGCGCCGTAAAGTGGCCCGTCCCGTGCCACCGGCACAGCAGCCACGAGACAGCGACCAGAAGGGGGAGGCGATCGGATGCCGCAGACCGAGACACCAGGCACCGAGGCGGCCCCGCGGACACGGCTGCGCTGGTGGACCGAGCTGCCCCTGCTCCTGCTGGTGTACGCGTGCTACTCCGCGGGCCGACTGCTCGCGCGGGGCGATGTGACGACCGCCGTCGACCACGGTCTGGCGATCCTGCGCATCGAGAAGTTCCTGCACATCAACGCCGAGCACCCGCTGAACCGGCTGTTCAGGACCCAGGCGTGGATCGGCGTGCCGGCCGACTTCTGGTACGCGTCGCTGCACTACCTGGTGACGCCCGTGATCCTGGTCTGGCTGTTCCGGTCAGGGGCCCGGCACTACCGGGCGGCCCGCACCTGGCTGATGACGTCCACGTTCATGGGCCTCATAGGCTTCACGCTGCTGCCCACCTGCCCGCCCCGGCTGCTGTCGGCCGGCCACGGCTTCGTGGACACCATGGCCCAGTACAGCTCGTACGGCTGGTGGGGCGGCGAGGCGAGCGCGCCGCGCGGCATGGGCGGCATGACCAACCAGTACGCGGCCATGCCCAGTCTGCACGTCGGCTGGGCCCTGTGGTGCGGTGTCATGCTGTGGCGCCACGGCGGCACGCGTACGGCGAAGACGGCCGGTGTCGTCTACCCGCTGGTGACGACGCTCGTGGTGATGGGCACCGCCAACCACTACTTCCTCGACGCGGTCGCGGGCGCGGCGGTGATGGGCGTCGGCCTGCTGCTGACACCGTTGGCGATGCGCGGCGCGGACCGCGCCCGGGCGTGGTTCGCGGACCGTGTCCCGCTGGTCGCGGCGGCCTCTGCGAGCACATCGTCCTCGATTGTCAGTGGCGGATGCCAGACTTCGACGGGTGAGCGAATTCCACGGCAGCGCGAGTCACGGTTCGGCCCCGGAGCCGAGCCGGGTGCCTCCCCCTCGGACGCGGGGGACGGCGCTCCGGCAGCGGCTCGCTGAGCTGCGCGGCCCCGACGTACCGGCCAAGGCGCTGGACGCCCGTGCCCTCGCGGCACTGGCGGCCAACCCGGGCTGCGAGCGGCGCGCGATCCTCGACGGCGCCGGGGTGGACAAGGCGACGCTGGCGGACGCGCTGGGCTCGCCCTCGGCCTTCGGGCAGTCCCAGTTCGCCCTCACGCGCGGCAACGCGTTCGAGGCGAAGGTGAAGGCGGACGGCGGCGCGGAGCTGCTGCGGCTGGTGCACGAGCGGCTGGACCCCGGGGCCGCGCCACCCGCCGACGCGGCTCTGCCCGACCTGTCCGCGATCGGCCCCGAGGGCCGCACCGCGCGCACCGCGCTGGCGCTGCGCGAGGCCACCGGGGCGAGGGGCACGTGGACGTTCCTGGACCATCCGATGATCGCGCTCGACGTCGCGGGCTCCCCCGCCTTCCTGGAGCCGGACGCGGTGGTGGTGCACCCGGACGGCAGCTGGACGGTCGTGGAGATCAAGTCCTTCCCGATGCTGGACGGCTCGGCGGACCCGGCGAAGGTCGGCGCCGCCGCCCGGCAGGCCGCCGTGTACGTGCTCGCCCTCGAGGCGGTCGCCGCCCGGCTCGACCCGGCCCCGCGCGTGCGCCACCGCGTGCTCCTGGTCTGCCCCAAGGACTTCTCCAACCTGCCCACCGCCTCCGCCGTGGACGTGCGCAAGCAGCGCGCGGTCACCAGCCGCCAGCTGGCCCGCCTCACCCGCATCCAGGACATCGCCGACGCTCTCCCCGAAGGCACCTGTTTCTCCCCCGAGCTGCCCGCCGAGCGGCTCACGGCGGCCGTCGAGGCGGTCCCGGCGACGTACGCGCCCGAGTGCCTGGCCGCCTGCGAGCTGGCGTTCCACTGCCGTGAGCGGTCCCGCGAGGCCGGCGCGGTCACCGCCCTGGGCCGTTCCGTGCGGGCCGAACTGGGCGGCCTCACCACCGTCGAGGACGTCCTGGCGGCGGCGCGCGGCGACAGCGGCGATCCACGGGATCCTGCGGTGGCCGCTTTGCGCCGGGCCGCACGACTGCGCGCCGACGCCCTGGGGCCGATGTGTCACTGATCACCACCCTCGCCCGCCTCGAGGCCGTCACCACCGGCCGCGCCCAGCCCACCGCCACCGTCCGGCACCGGCGCCTCTCCGAACGGCCGCTGGTCTTCGTGCCGCTGACCACGGCCGGTGAGGCCGGTGCCCCGCTGGGCGCGCTGGTCGGCACCGACCGGGACGCGCCGCGGCTGCTCGTCGTACCGCAGCCGCGCGACCGCGACCTGAGGTTCGCGTTCCTCGCCGAACTGGCCGACGTCGTCCTGCCGTACCTGGACTCCTACGCCGACGTCGTGGAGGCCGCCGAGCGCAGCGAGACCGACCCGGAGACCGGAAAACGCGTCAAGGTCGAGGTCGAGCTGTGCGCCGACGCGCCCCAGCTGATCGTCCCGAGCCGCGCGGGCGTCGACTTCGTGCGCCTCCTGGGCCGCTCCATGCGCTTCAGGCGCACGGCGGAGCAGGACCCGGAGACGCCGTATCCCGCGCCCCCGCACGTGCCGCTGCTCGGGCGGTGGCTGACCCACTTCGGGGAGCGGTCCCGGGTGCCCGGCTCCTCGCTGCTCATGGCGATGACGGAGATGCTGGGCCGGCACTGGGCGACCGGGCAGTCCAGCCTGGAGGACCAGCACCTGGGGGCACAGCTCGCCTGGATCGCCCCGCCGCCGGGCGGGACGGGCGCGGCGGCGGCGCTGCGCGCGGAACTCGCCCGGGACGCCGCCGGACAGCTGTTGTGCCCGCCGGCCGGTCCGGCGACCGACCCGGCGTTCGACAACAAGCTGCTCGCCCCGGCCTTCGAGCGCTACGACCGGGCGCGTACCGCCCTGGCCGCCGCCGAGGACGGCCTCCAGGCCGATGACCGGCTGGGCGCCCTCACCGCGGCCGAGCAGGAGATCCGCGAGCTGGTGAAGAGCCGGACGCTGCCCACCTGGAACGCGGTGTGGGAGGGCCTGGACCTGCTGCGGGCGCTGCCGGAGGGCGCGCACGCCGAGGAGCGGTGGACGCGCGACCGCTGGTCGTTCACCGGCCACCGCGACCGGGTCGTCGCCGGTGAGCCCCCGCAGCCGCGGCGCGACGACGCGGTCACCGCCGCCAACAAGCTCGCCACCCGCGAGCGCGAACAGGCCCGGCTGGAGGCGCAGGAGGCGCTCGACGACCCGCTGGTGATGGCGGGGCGGCGGCTGGCCGGGGAGGCGTTCGCGGGCGAGGTCGTCGACGTGGTCATGGCGTACAGCGAGAGCAAGCGGCCGAGCCCACGCCCGCTGGTCACCGTACGGACGGACGACCGGCCGCACCTCGGGGAGCGGGCGAAGGTGTTCCGGTCGCTGGGCGGAAAGCCCCAGGCTGCCGAGTTCGTGCGGCGGGACGGCGAGGACGACGGGCACGGCGAGGACGGCGACACCGGTGACGTCCTGCTGGTGCTGCGGATCGTCGACAAGATGGGCCGGGGCAAGGAGCCCGAGGTGGGCTCCGTGCCCGAGAAGGGCGACCGGCTGTGCTTCACGCTCTTCGAGCACGAGCAGCGCGGCGGCGCGAAGCTTCCCGACCCGGAGGACACACCGTGGACGCACGGCGGCCCGCCGGGCGAGCAGGCGCCCGAAGTCCCCGATTCCGTCACCCGGGAGGATGTGCTGTGACCACCGAGGCCGCTTTCGACCCCGGTACCGCCGCCACTCGCGCCACCGACGCGATCCTGCGCGACACGCTGCACGGCACCGCGCGCGGGGTGGTCGTCGACTCGCCGCCCGGCGCCGGCAAGTCCACACTCGTCGTCCGCGCGGCCCTGGAACTCGCCGACGCGGGGCGGCCGTTGATGGTGGTCGCGCAGACCAACGCGCAGGTCGACGATCTGGTCGCGCGGCTCGCCGTGAAGAACCCCGAGCTGCCGGTGGGCCGGCTGCACAGCAGCGACGCCGACCCGTACGACAAGGTGCTGGACGAGCTGCCGAACGTACGGAAGTCGGCGAAGGCGGCGGAGCTGGCGGGTCTGCCGGTGGTGATCTCCACGGCCGCCAAGTGGGCGCATGTGAAGGTCGACGAGCCGTGGCGGCACGCGATCGTGGACGAGGCGTACCAGATGCGGTCGGACGGGCTGCTGGCCGTGGCCGGGCTGTTCGAGCGGGCGCTGTTCGTGGGCGACCCGGGGCAGCTGGACCCGTTCTCGATCGTGGGCGGCGAGCAGTGGGCGGGCCTGTCGTACGATCCGTCGGCCTCGGCCGTGAGCACCCTGCTCGCGCACAACCCCGAGCTGCCGCAGCACCGGCTGCCGGTGTCCTGGCGGCTTCCGGCGTCGGCGGCGCCCCTGGTCTCCGACGCGTTCTACCCGTTCACCCCGTTCCGCAGCGGGACCGGGCACGGCGACCGGCGCCTGTCCTTCGCCGTGCCCCCGGACGGCTCCGGCACGGACCGGGTGATCGACGAGGCGGCGGAGTCGGGCTGGGGCCTGCTGGAGCTGCCCGCCCGGCACACGCCCCGGACCGACCCCGAGGCGGTACGGGCCGTCGCGACGGTCGTCCGGCGGCTGCTGGACCGGGGCGGCGCGGCCACTTCGGAGCTCTCCCCCGACCCGACCCCGCTGACCGCCGACCGGGTCGCCGTCGGCACGGCCCACCGCGACCAGGCGGCGGCGGTGCGGGCGGCGCTGACGGAGCTGGGCGTCCCGGACGTGACCGTTGACACGGCGAACCGGCTCCAGGGCATGGAGTTCGACGTCACGGTGATCCTCCACCCGCTCTCCGGCCGCCCCGACGCCACCGCCTTCCACCTGGAGACGGGCCGCCTGTGCGTCCTGGCCTCCCGGCACCGGCACGCGTGCGTGGTGGTGTGCCGGGCAGGCGTGAGCGACCTCCTGGACGCCTACCCGTCGACGGAACCGGTCCAGCTGGGAACCCTCGTGAAGTTCCCGGACGGCTGGGAGGCGAACCACGCGGTGCTGTCCCACCTCGCGGAACACCGGGTGCCGTGGAGACCTTGACCTCGGCACCCGCCCACCCGCCTTCCGCCGGCCGGAGGCCGGAACGCCGCCGACGGCGGCCGACGAACACAGCCCGGACGGCTGGGAGGCGAACCACGCGGTGCTGTCCCACCTCGCGGAACACCGGGTGGCCTGGAAGCCCTGATCCGGCGGGAACATCGGGGACCCGGGAGTCCCGACCCGACGGGAACATCGGGGCTGCCGGGAACCTTGAGAGTGCGGACCCGAGGGCCTCTTGCGCTGTCGGGGGACAATGGAGGGTGGTCCACTCCGCCGGTGCTGTCCGCCTGCGGAACCATCCGAACCGTACGAGGAGGAGAAGACATGGCGGAGCCCACGCCGCGTCGGAACGAACCGCGGCTACGCCCCGCGCCCCTGCTCTTCGAGCCCGCCGAGGCGGCCGGTGATCCGGAGCACTTCTTCGACCTGGAGTCGATAGACGATCCGGCCGCGTTGCTCACGCGGGCGACGGAGCTGACGCTCGCGTTCCGTGCGGCCGCCGACCGGGCGGTGGAGTTCCAGGCCATGGCGGCGGCACAGCTCGCCGATCCGCGCCGCTTCGACCGGCTGACCCCGGCGGACATCGGCGAGCGGGCCGAGTGGACCGAGGACTACGCGAAGAAGATGGTCGAGTTCGGCCGGGATCTGCTGCGGGGCGACACCGAGGGGCGGGGACACGCCGACCCCGTGTGAGCGCCGCTCGGCACGTCGGCCACGTCGGCACGTCGGCCACGTCGGCACATCGGCACATCGGCACATCGGCCACATCATCCGCTTCGGGCCCGACCTGCCCGCCTGGCATATGCCGGGCGGGCAAGATACTCCTCTCCCTGCCCTCCCGTCCCGGTTTCCCGCAACCCTGTGAGATCGTCCGCTCACCCCCGGTAGACCTGGAGGTATGAGCAGCGCATGCGACGAACCCATCGGCGTCACCCCGGACGGCGCCGCCTGGCTGGCCTCCGCCGGGACGTATCCGCGCAGCACGCTCGCCTTCTGGGAGGAGCGGCCGCAGGCCCCGGTGGTGCTGCCCTGCGGCTCGGCGTTCGACATCGTCAGCGCGCCGGCGATGTTCGGTCGGCTGATGCTCGACCGGCTGTGGGGCGAGGGGCCGGGCACCGGGCCGGTGGCCGCTTTCCGCGGACGGACGCTGCTGTTCGCGGCGCCGGGCACGGCCCAGCGGCTGCCCTCACTGCTGGAGTGGGAGGAGTGGAGCGCCGAAGGCCGCCGGGACGGCCGTACCGCGACGGTGCCGCCGCTGCTGTGCCACGGCACGGGCGACGCGGTGACCGTGCCCGCGCTCACCCCCGCCCGGGACGGCGCGTCGACGCGCTGGATGGTCGCCCCGGACACCCGTCGTCCCTGGCTGCCGGGCCCGGAGATCCTGCTGTGGGCGGCCGTCCGGGCGGCCCGTTCGACCGTGCGGATTTCGATTTCTCCTCCCCAGGATCAGGATGCTAAGGTCTACGACGTCAGCAGGCGCCGCTAGCTCAGTTGGTTAGAGCAGCTGACTCTTAATCAGCGGGTCCGGGGTTCGAGTCCCTGGCGGCGCACAGACGGCAGAGGCCCCTCGCGAAAGCGGGGGGCCTTTCGCATGCCTGGACGGGTCGCCTCCGGGGCGGTCCAGGGGTCACAGCTTCGTCCCCGGCGTGATCTTCACCGTCCACTCCCCCGACACCGTGCGCCCCTCCACGTCCACCCGTACGCCGTTGCCCGGCACCGTGAAGCTCTCGCCGAGGGCGACCGGGGCGTCCGCGAGGGGCGGGTAGACGGAGTTCTCCCAGCAGGCCTCGGTGCGCGGGTGGGCGTCGATCACCTCGACCGGGCCCCGGCCGGACCGGGCGCCGCTGCTGACGCGGTAGACGAGGACGCCGGTGCGGCAGGCCGCCCGGTCGTTGCCCGCCGGGCCGCGCGCCTCGAAGGCGAGCGCGCTGTCGGGACCGGTGCGCACCACGGCGAGCTTGGGCCCGTTGCCGAGTCCGAAGGCCGGCGCTCCGGAGGCACGGGGGACCGGCACGCCGGGTCCGGCGCTCAGCGGTTCCAGGGTCAGCCGGGTGGGCCCCGGCCCCCGTACGCACACCACCTGGCGCTCTTCCAGCCAGCCCAGTTTCCACTTGTGCCAGGCGAACAGGTCCGGGGCGAGGCCGAACTGGCTGCCCATCAGGTCCCAGTCACCGACGTAGGTGTCCCAGTCGCCCTTGCCGTCGGAGGGGCGGTGGTAGAGGTCGGGCAGGTCGAAGACGTGGCCGGTCTCGTGGGCGAGGACGAGACGGTCCGGGGGGTGCTGCTCGAAGACCGTGACCACCCGGCGGATGTCCTTGCCGTCGGCGTTCAGCGGGGTGTCCAGGTTGACGACCTTCGTGGCGTCCGAGTCGACGCCCGGCGCGTCCGGGTCGGCCACGAAGTAGACGACGTCGTAGCGGGAGAAGTCCACGTGGGGGTCGGCGGCGGCCAGCGCGTCGTGCAGGTAGGCGGCCCGGCTGTCGGCGTTCCAGTCGCGCTGTATGGCGTACGCGGTGGACGGCTTCGGCATGCGGATCCAGCGCTTCAGCGGATGCGCGCGCAGGGCGAACTTCCCGTACGACGCCTGCCGGAAGAAGCGGCTGGTGGCCGGGAAGTGGTCGGCGGCCAGTTCGTCGGGGGAGGTCGTCGGGAACCGGTCCGGGAAGGACAGGAAGACCATCACCGCGTCGAGGGAACGGGTCGGCCGGGGGTAGGCGGTGTTCCAGGTGTCCACGCCCTCCGAGTGGTGGGCCGTGGTGCGGGTCAGGGCGCACGGCGCGGGCGAGAACGGCTCGGCGACCGAGGGGCCGCCGACGAGCGAGTTCGCGACCAGCGCCGAAAGGGTGGTGAACACGGCCGCGGTGCTGCGCAGTCGGGGGCGCGGAAGCGGTCGCACACGTCGCGGCAGTCGCGGCACAGGGACCTCCGGAGGCGGTTCACGGGACACCGCCACCCAGCCTGTGTGAATTTGTCGTACTACGCCCTGTTTGCCTGCCCCAGACGAGTGAGGAGGCGGAAATCGGGCATCACCTCGACACCCCCGGAATTCTCACGGAACGTCACAAGCGGTCGTCCCCCCACAGAACCGGGCCAGGTGCGGGCAGAATCGATCTGTCAGAAAGGCGGGTTGTTCGGGGACACTGGGCAGTGGCTGCGCGGGTCCGGGGGCAGCCACTATGATCGGCAGACTTTCCTGCACGGACAGCGATCGAGTGCACTGCGGGAGCGAGCGGTGAGCGGAACGTCCGAAGGGCCGACGCCCGCGGCAGACCTCGACCGGTCAGCCGTCACAGAGAGTGACATCGACAGTACGGAAAGCGGGCTCCTGGTCAACCGACCACCGGCCTACCGTTCCGTCTTCGCGGCGGCGCCCCTCGCCATGGCCGTGGTCGACGGCGAGGGCCGCATCGTCGACGCCAACGACGCGCTCGACGCGCTGCTCGGCGGCGGAAGCACGGGCCTGGTCGGACGGGTCGCCTCCGACCTGCTGGACCTGACCTCCGACGCGCGCACCTGGCACGCCTACCGCGAGGTACTGCGCGGCCGTCAGGCGAAACTGCGCTGCACCCGGCGCCTGAAGCAGCCCGACGGGCGCTCGCTGTGGGCGCAGGTCACCGTCTCGCCCCTCGAGCCCGACACGCCCGGCGTGCTGCTGTCGGTCGCCGACGTCAGCGCTCACCGTGACCTCCAGGCAAGACTGCGGCATCTCCAGATGCACGACCCGGTGACCCGGCTGCCCAACCGGACGCTGTTCTTCGAGCGGGTGTCCGCCGCGCTGGAGGCGGAGGCGTACGAGCAGAGCGGGACCGGCCGGATCGGCCTGTGCTACCTGGACCTGGACGGCTTCAAGGCGGTCAACGACACCCTCGGTCACCGGGTCGGCGACCTGCTGCTGGCCGCCGTCGCCGAACGGCTGACGGAGTGCGCCGAGCAGGCGGGGCGGACCCGGCCGAGCGTGCCGCTGGTGGCCCGGCTGGGCGGCGACGAGTTCGCGCTGCTGGTCGAGGACTCCACCGGCACCGAGCAGCTCGCCGACCTCGCAGAGTCCGTGCTCAAGGCACTCCAGGCCCCCTTCGACCTGGCCGGGCACCGGCTGAACGTCTCCGCGTCGATCGGGGTCGTGGAGCGGCACGCGGCCGGCACCACGGCGACCGGTCTGATGCAGGCCGCCGACACGACCCTGTACTGGGCGAAGGTGGACGGCAAGGACCGCTGGACGCTGTTCGACCCCGAGCGCAACGCGCATCTGATGACCCGGCAGGCGCTGGCCTCCACGCTCCGTCCCGCCATCGAGCGCGGCGAGTTCCGCCTCGACTACCAGCCACTGGTCGGCATGTCGGACGGCCGGCTGCGCGGTGTGGAGGCGCTGGTGCGCTGGGATCACCCCCGGTTCGGGCCGCTGTCGCCGAATCGGTTCGTCGCACTGGCCGAGGAGGACGGTTCGATCGTGCCGCTCGGCCGATGGGTTCTGGCCACCGCCTGCCGGCAGGCACGGCAGTGGCAGCTGGACAATCCGGACGATCCGCCGCTGTTCGTCAGCGTCAACGTGGCGGTGCGTCAGGTGTGGGACTCCGATCTGGTGGCGGATGTGGCGGAGATCCTCGCCGAGACCGGGCTCGCGCCGCACCTGCTCCAGCTGGAGCTCACCGAGTCGGCCGTGATGGGCTCGGCGGGGCGGCCGCTCCAGGCGCTCCAGGCGCTCAGCGACATGGGCGTGGGCATCGCCATCGACGACTTCGGCACCGGCTACTCCAACCTCGCCTACCTGAGCCGGCTGCCGGTTTCGGTGCTGAAGCTGGACGGGTCCTTCGTGCGCGGCTTCCAGTACGAGGGCGCCGGCTCCCCGCCGAACCCGGCCGACCAGGTCGTCGTCGAGGCGATGATCGACCTCGCCCACCGGCTGGGGCTGACCGTCACCGCCGAGTGCGTGGAGACCTCCGCGCAGGCGACCCGGCTGCGCAGCATCGGCTGCGACACCGGGCAGGGGTGGCTGTACTCCCGTCCGGTGTCGCCGGATCGTATCTCCGAGCTGCTGGGGACCGAGACCTACGCCGTCGGCAACCCGTAGGCGTCCGCGACGAGTTCGTAGGAGCGCAGGCGCAGCTCGCCGCGGTGGGCGTGGCTGGTGAGCATCAACTCGTCGGCGCCGGTGCGCTTGTGGAGGTCGTCGAGGCCGGAACGGACCTCGTCGGCCGTGCCGTGGATGATGTTCGCGCCCCAGGAGTCGACGAACTCCCGTTCCAGCGCACTGAATTCGTGCGCCTCCGTCTCCTCCGGGGAGGGGAACAGGCCGGGACGGCCGCCACGCAGCCGGATCATGTTGAGGCCGGTGGCCAGGATCTGGCGGCGGGCCTCCCGCTCGTCGTCGACGGCGAGCACGGAGACGCCGATCAGCGCGTAGGGCTCGGCGAGTGCCTCGGACGCCCGGAAGGACTCCCGGTACAGGTCGAGGGCCGGGACGGTGTTCTGCGCCGAGAAGTGGTGCGCGAAGGCGAAGGGCAGACCGAGCACACCGGCCAGCCGGGCGCTGAAGCCGGAGGAGCCGAGCAGCCAGACGGGCGGCCGGTGCGGCGACTGCACTCCGCCGGGGGACGTGCCCTGGACCGGGCCGGGGATCGCGTGGATACGGCGGTAGCGGTGGCCGTCGGGAAAGTCGTCGTCCAGGAAGCGGGTGAGCTCGGCGAGCTGCTCGGGGAAGTCGTCGGCGCCCTCGTGCAGGGTGGCGGTGCGGCGCAGGGCGGCGGCGGTGGCGCCGTCCGTGCCCGGGGCGCGGCCGAGGCCGAGGTCGATACGGCGGGGGGCCAGCGCCTCCAGGGTGCCGAACTGCTCGGCGATGACCAGGGGCGCGTGGTTGGGCAACATCACGCCGCCCGAGCCGAGCCGGATGCGGTCGGTGTGGGCGGCGAGGTGGGCGAGGATCACCGCGGGCGAGGAGGAGGCGACGCCCGGCATCGAGTGGTGCTCGGCGACCCAGTAGCGGTGGAAGCCGCGCGACTCGGTGAACCGCGCGAGCTCGACGCTGGTGCGCAGGGCGTCGGTGGCGGTGTGACCGGAGCCGACGGTGACCAGGTCCAGCACGGAGAGGGGAACCGGCGCACTCCCCCGGGCCGCCCCCCGGATCTCGTCCGCCACCGTCACACCACTCGTCGTCACACCATTCGCTGTCACACCACTCGTCGTCACACCATTCGCTGTCACACCATTCGCCGTCTCGTCCGCCGCCACGGGGGTCCTCCTGCTTGTCGGCCGTGCACTGTCCTCAGTCCTCGGGCGAATAACAGGAGGCTGTCCCCGTTTATTCCCGGTCGGCGCGACCGGCGACCGGGGAGACCGGCCGGTCAGACCTGCACGATCGGTTCCCGGGTGAAGAGGGTGCCCAGGCCCGGGGCGTTCACCCGGCGGTCGGTGAGGCGTAGGGCCTCCCAGACCGTGACCTGGTTGGCGGTGAGGACCGGCTTGCCCAGCTCCTTCTCCAGGGCGGGGAGGAACGCGGCCGTGTGCAGGGCGGTGTCGGGCAGCAGGACCGCCGCCGCTTCGGGCGTGTCGGCCGCCCGGGCGAGGGCGAACACCTCGGCCTCGCCCCAGGCCCCGACCTCGGACGCCGTGACGATCCCGGCGCTGTGGACGCCGGTCACCTCCACGCCGCCCGCCCGCAGGAACCCGGCGAACAGTGCCGCCACGTCGTCCGGGTACGTCGCCCCGACGGCGACCCGCCCGGCGCCGATCTCCCGGGCCGCGTGCACGAAGGCGAAGGAGGTGGAGGAGGCCGCCATACCGGCGGTCGTGGCCAGCGCGCGCACCTGCTCCTGGGCGCCCTCCCAGCCGTGCACGAAGCCGCCGCTGGTGCAGGCCCACACGATCGCCTCGGCGCCGGCCAGCCGCAGCTGCTCGACGCCCTTCGCCAGCCGCTCCGGCGTACCCATCTGCCGCAGCGCGTCGACCCGGTGCGCGTCCTCACCGATGTCCGTGTGGAACACGTCCAAGCGGATGTCACTGCCCAGGAGCTGCTCGATGCGGGGGTAGTCGTCCTCGGCCGAGTGGCCCGGGTAGAGGAAACCGAGTGCGGTCATGTCCAGCCTTCCTGCTGCTCTTCTTCCGGCAGGACCGGGGGTTCCTGCGGCACGGGGAGTTCCCGCGGTACCCGGGTGTCCGACAGCCCGGGGGGCCACACGCGCGCTGAAGGGTCCAGCAGCGCTTGATACGGTCCCACCGCCCGGGTACCCAGTCGGCGCAACGCCGCCCACATGGTCACCTGGTTGGCCGAGATCACCGGTAGGCGCAGTTCGGACACCGATGCCGCGCTGCGCGCGGGGGCCGCCGAGAAAGGTGACGTCCATTGCGGGCACCGCCCTGACGGGGAGACAGGGTGCGCAACGAGCCGTACGAACGGCCGTGTTGACGACGGTAGGTTCGGGTGCGAACGTGGTCAATCCGCGCACGTCAGGCACTTGGTCACGGACGGAGGGGGCACCGGATGGCCGTGGTCCCCGCTGCTCTGCCCACGCTTCTCGTGCTGGACTCCGATCCCCTCCCCCGGCTCGGGCGCCTCACCGGGCGGGCCCGGGTGCTGCACACCGACGAGGCCTCCCTCGCCGCACGGCTGCCCGAGGCGGACGTCCTGCTGGTCTGGGACTTCGCCTCGCGGGCGGTGCGCGACGCCTGGCCCGGCGAGGGACCGCGGCCGGGCTGGGTGCACACGGCGAGCGCGGGCGTGGACCACCTGCTGTGCCCCGAGCTCGCCGCCTCGGACACGGTGGTGACGAACGCCCGCGGGATCTTCGACGAGCCGATCGCCGAGTACGTCGCCGCGCTGGTCCTGGCGATGGCGAAGGATCTGCCGCGCAGCTGGGAGCTTCAGCGGCGGGGCGAGTGGCGGCACCGGGAGGGCACGCGGGTCGCCGGGACCCGGGCCGTGGTCGTCGGGTCGGGCCCGATCGGACGGGCGGTCGCCCGCACCCTGAAGGCGCTCGGCATGACCACGGCCGTCGTCGGCCGCGTCCCGCGCACCGGCATCCACGGACCCCAGGACCTGGACCGGCTCCTCGCCCGCGCCGACTGGGTGATCGCGGCCGCCCCGCTCACCGAGGAGACGCGCGGCATGTTCGACACCCGGCGGTTCGGGGTGATGCAGCCCTCCGCCCGGTTCGTGAACGTCGGCCGCGGGCCGCTGGTCGTCGAGGACGCGCTGGTGCGGGCCCTGGAGCGGCGGTGGATCGCGGGCGCGGCCCTGGACGTCCTCACCGCCGAACCCCTCGCCGCCGACAGCCCGTTGTGGCGGGTCCCGGGGCTGCTGATCTCGCCCCACATGAGCGGCGACACGGTCGGCTGGCGGGACGAGCTCGGCGCGCAGTTCGTGGAGCTGTTCGAGCGGTGGGCGGCGGGCCGGCCGCTGAAGAACGTGGTCGACAAGCAGCGCGGATACGTGCCCGGACACTGACGTCCCCGGCCTTCGGCGGGTGGTCGCCGGCGAGGGGCAGGGCGTTCCAGACGGCGTCGCAGGTGACCGGGGCGCGGTCCACCAGCAGTTTTGCCGTGCAGTGGATTCCGCGCTTCACCAGGGAGACCTCGAGATGGCGGTCGGCAGCCATGGGATCCATGGTGCATACGTCGGGTGGTCCTGGGTAGCCGCGCCGCCATGGCTCCACCGACCAGACAACTCAGTCATCGCACACCCACAACCGGAACCTCCCGCCGATCGCTGCTCGCGGGGGTGGCGGCGCTCGGCACGCTGGGCGTCACGGGCTGCTCACGGGTGGCGACGGCGTCGACCGCGCCCGGCGGCGACCTGTTGGAGAGACTCCGCGCGCAGGGTGTCGTACGGCTCGGGATAGCCGGTGAGATTCCCTTCGGATACATCGACAGGGACGGTCGGTTGACGGGTGAGGCACCCGAGTTGGCGAAAGCGATATTCAAGCGGCTCGGCGTCGACAAGGTGCAGCCCGTGCCCACCGAGTTCGGGTCGCTCATTCCGGGGCTCGGCTCCCAGCAGTTCGATGTCGTGGCCGCCGGGATGTACGTCAATCCCGACCGCTGCGAGCAGGTGATATTCGCCGACCCGGACTATCAGATGCTGGACGCCTTCATCGTCCGCAAGGGGAACCCGAAGGGGTTGCACTCCTACAGGGACGTGGTGGAGAAGGGCGCGAAGTTCGCCACCGGGACCGGGTACGCCGAGATCCAGTACGCCGTCGAGGCGGGGTACGAGCAGGACGACATCCTGATCGTGCCGGACCAGGTCGCCGGGCTGAACGCCGTCGAGGCGGGGCGGGTCGACGTGTTCGCCGGTACGGCGCTCACCGCCCGTGAGGTCGTCAAGAAGTCCGCCAAGGCCGAGGCGACGAAGCCGTTCGCCCCGCTGGTCGGCGGCAAGCCGCATGTCGACGGGGGCGCCTTCGCGTTCCGGCCGACCGAGACGAAACTGCGGGACGCCTTCAACGTCGAGCTGCGGAAGCTGAAGAAGAGCGGGGAGCTGTTCCGCATCCTGCGGCCCTTCGGGTTCACCGAGGCCGAGATGACCGACCTGACCGCGAAGGAGCTGTGCGGCGGATGACCTCGGGACTCTGGGAACTCGTCCTCAGGGGGATCTGGGCGACCGTTCAACTGCTGGTGTTCAGCGCCCTGCTGGGCGCTGCCGTCTCCTTCCTCGTCGGGATCGCGCGTACGCATCGGCTGTGGATCGTCCGCTTCCTCGCGGGCTTCTACACCGAGGTGTTCCGCGGGACCTCGGCGCTCGTCATGATCTTCTGGGTGTTCTTCGTGCTGCCGCCCGCGTTCGGCTGGCAGCTGGTGCCGATGTGGGCGGGCACCCTCGCGCTCGGGCTGACGTACGGCGCGTACGGCGCCGAGATCGTGCGCGGCGGCCTCCAGGCCGTCGACCCGGCGCAGCGGGAGGGCGGGATCGCGCTCGGCTTCACGCCCGGACAGCGGATGCGCAAGATCCTGCTGCCGCAGGCGGTGCCGGAGATGATCCCGCCGTTCTCCAACCTCCTCGTCGAACTCCTCAAGGGCACCGCCCTGGTGTCCGTCATGGGCATGGGCGACCTGGCCTTCAGCGGCAACCTGGTCCGCCTGGCGCTGCAGGAGAGCGCGGAGATCTACACCTACGTACTGCTCATCTACTTCGTGATCGCGTTCCTGCTCACCCGGGTGATGCGCGGGCTCGAGAACCACCTGAAGGCGGGTGTGCGATGAACTGGGACTGGAACGCGGTCCACGACTTCATGCCGTTGTTCTGGGACGGCCTGCTCGTCACCCTCCAGGCGCTGGTCCTCGGCTCGCTGATCTCGTTCACGCTGGGTCTGGTGTGGGCGCTGCTGATGCGGACGCCCACGCGGTGGGTGCAGTGGCCGGTCGGGATCGTGACCGAGTTCGTCCGGGACACCCCGCTGCTGGTGCAGCTGTTCTTCCTCTTCTACGTGCTGCCCGAGTGGGGTCTGACCCTGTCGGCGATGGCCACCGGGGTCGTCGCGATCGGGCTGCACTACTCGACGTACACGATGCAGGTCTACCGGGCCGGTATCGAGGCGGTGCCCGTCGGCCAGTGGGAGGCGGCGACCGCGCTGAACCTGCCGAAGGCCCGGACCTGGCGTGCGGTGATCCTGCCGCAGGCGGTCCGCCGGGTCGTGCCGGCGCTCGGCAACTACGTCATCTCGATGCTCAAGGACACGCCGATGCTGATGGCGATCACCGTGCTGGAGATGCTCGGCCGCGCCCGACTCTTCTCCCAGGAGCACTTCCAGTTCACCGAGCCCCTCACGGTGATCGGCGTGGCCTTCATCGTCATCTCCTATCTCGCCTCCGTCCTCATGCGCACCCTGGAGCGACGCCTTGTCCGTTGACACTCTCAAGCAGCCCGCCGAGACCCCCAGGAGCACCGAGCTGATACGGCTGGAACAGGTCACCAAGCGGTTCGGGGACAACACCGTCCTCGATCAGCTGGACTTCTCCGTGCAGCCCGGCAAGCACGTCACCCTCATCGGCCCCTCGGGTTCCGGCAAGACCACGATCCTGCGGCTGCTGATGACCCTGACCAAGCCCGACGAGGGCACCATCACCGTCGACGGGCAGCAGCTGTTCCCGGCGCCGGAGAAGCAGGTCCGCGAGGTCCGCAAGAAGATCGGGATGGTGTTCCAGCAGTTCAACCTGTTCCCGAACATGAGCGTGCTCAGAAATCTCACCGAGGCCCCGGTGACCGTGCTCGGCCTGTCCAAGGACGAGGCGGAGGCGCGGGCGCGCGAGCTGCTGGACCTGGTGGGCCTGGCCGACAAGTGCGACGCGAAGCCGTCCCGGCTGTCGGGCGGCCAGCAGCAGCGCGTCGCGATCGCCCGGGCGCTGGCGATGCGGCCGCAGATCCTGCTTCTCGACGAGGTCACCTCGGCGCTGGACCCGGAGCTGGTCGCGGGCGTCCTCGACGTCCTCAGGGACATCGCCCGCTCCACCGACATCACGATGCTCTGTGTGACGCACGAGATGAACTTCGCCCGGGACATCTCCGACCAGGTCCTGATGTTCGACGCGGGCCGGGTCATCGAGGCGGGGCCGCCGGAGCAGATCTTCGGCTCACCGGAGCAGGAACGCACCCGGGAATTCCTGAGCGCGGTGCTGTAGGCGCCTTTCTCGACCACGGCCCCGGGCCGGGCCCGGCTTCGG
>NZ_JBHWUW010000067.1:0-40723 GCF_042737245.1 Streptomyces sp. NPDC060002 | reverse complement strand
CCTGCGCACTGCAACCGCGGTACTGCCGCCCGGCAGTTCGTGTCTGCCAGGCCCTGCTGTCTCTCTGGGCTACGAGAGAAACCATAACCACACCATCGACCAATGTCTACTCCCGTCGGCATAGATTTTCTAGAGTTGGATGGTGAGGTACGGTCATGCGCAGTAATGGAGGGCGACACGTCGGGGCCGAATCCCCGCGATCGCATCAGGCATACCCCAGGAGCAGTCGAGGAGACGGTGACCCACATCCAGAAGGAGAGCCGGCCCGGCCGGTTCTCCGTCCAGACCGAGGTGGTCGACGGCGTCCTCGTCGTGACCGTGGACGGCGAGATCGACCACGACGTCAAAGACGTCCTCAGCCAGGCGCTGGCCTCTGAGGACGGCATGGCGCCGCCCCGGATCGTGGCGGATCTCAGCGGTGTGACCTTCATGGACTCCAGCGGGATCAACGTCTTCGCCGCCGCCCACCTGCGGGTGAGCCAGGCTCAGGGGTGGCTGCGCATGGCCGGCGCCCAGGAGTCCGTCGTGCGTCTGCTGCAGATGGTCGGCGTCGACACCTTCATCCCATGCCATCCCACTGTCGAGCAGGCTCTGAAAGCCTGACCGCCCCGACTTCAGCCGGGCCCATGGCGTCCTGGTGACGGCGCGGCTGCACCTGCAACTCCTGGCCCACCGGCACCGGCCCGCCTACGCCCAGGCCGACTTCCGCGACCGTGTGCAGTTTGACGCCGGCGCGCCGAGAGACCTCCCGCAGCACCTCGAACCCGGTCGCCGACGGAGGCCAGCGTGCGTACGACCTCGCGCGGGTGCTCGGCGGCGGTGTCACGGAGCAGGCCGGGCAGGTCGACCGATTCCGCTTCGCGTTCCGATGTCGGCGCTCAGATGCGGGGTGGTGTCGGCGGCGAGCGAGGACTGCGGATCTGCTGCGTCCGGGGTCAGCCGGTGCCACCATGCGGGCGTGGCCTGCTTGACCAGCGGGGTCGTCGCCTGCAGAGTCGGGAGGCGGCGCCGCAGCGGCGCACCGCCTCACTCTGCCGGCCGGTCCGCCCGTCCACAGATGGCAGGCGGCCCTGACACCCAGGAGCGGCTGATCCGATGGTCCTCGACCTGGTGGTGATCGGTATGGCAGTCACCCTGGGGCCTTTGCACAACAGTGCCTTCATCCTGCTTCTCTCCTCGCGGCACGGCGTCCGCCAGGGTCTGGCGTTCCTGTTGTCGTGGCTGGCCAACCTGGTCGTGGTGATCGCCTGTGTGATGCTGCTGACCGGCGGTCAGCCCCCGGCCCGTCACAGCGTGCCCTCGACCGCCGTGATCGTTGCGAAACTCGTCATCGGCCTGGCACTGGTGCTGTACGGCGCACACCGGCACCGCCGGCCGCCCCGCCCGCACGGCCCACCCCGCTGGACCGCCCGGATCGACAACGCCTCCCCGGCCGCGGCAGCCGGCCTGGCATGGTTGCTGCAGCCCTGGGCGCTGGTCGGCGCCGGCGCCGCGACCGCCGTCGACGCGAACCTCTCCGCCCTCTCCGACTGGCTCGCACTGGCCGGCTACTGCCTGCTGGCCACACTCAGCCTCATCGTCATGGAGATGTACGTGGTCTGGGCGCCCGCGGTCGCGAACACCCGGTTGAACGCCCTGCGGAGCTGGCTCGCGCAGCATCAGGAACAGCTGGTCGTCACGCTCTCCCTGCTCCTCGGCCTGTGGCTGGCGGCCCGGAGCATCGCCGAGCTGGTCGCCGCCTGACAGCGGAGGCCCCGGCGGCGGCACCACCACTCCCCCACGCGTTCCCGGTGGTGGGGCGTATGCCGACCGGCTCCTGCTCGACGACAAGGCCGCCGAGGACGAGGCCGCCGTTCTCTCCCTGGTCCGTCGACCGGCCGGTGCCACACGAATCGGCTCCCACGATGCCCTGGGCGTGCGGCGCCGTCACGGGATCGGCCACGGAGCCTGTTGAGCAGTGGCGTCGACAACACCCGAACTTCGATGTCACGCGCTCGAGTTCAAATGACACAGAGGCTCGGCGCCGTGCGCACAAGGGCGCTCGCAACGCCCCCGACACTCGCAACAAGGGTAAATGAAAAGGTTAAATTCAGGGTCTAGTGGTCCGGAGCGGAGGTGACTCAAGGCGCGGTGAACAGGGTCGGGAAGCGGGGCGCGAGCCAGGGCTTGCGCCCCCAGGCAAGTACCTGACCCTGCCCGATGGCCCGCCACGGGTTGCGGCGGCCCAGCGCTATGAGGAGGAAGGTCACGGGTTCGATCAGGATGGTGCAGTCCGGACGTTCCAGCGGCGTCGGAGACACGTTTACGGCGCCGTCGCCCAGGCTGACGTCGAACGCCGCGCCGCCCCGGAGGCGGATGGTGTAGCGGACAGTCAGATCAGCGATGGCGTCCGTGTCGACGACGCGCGGCATGACCGAGAGCATGAACGGCATGCACAGCCCGACCCGGTCGGGGTCGATCATGTGCGGGCGCTTCAATGCCCGAGCGAGGTCGTAGCCGTGGCCCAGCATGTGCGTCAGCAGGTACGACGCGAGAACGTGCCGGTCCATGGGACCCAGTGGCGTGACCAGTGCCGGCCCGGCGGTGCTCTCGTCCCTCGCGACCCGATCCACGGCGTCCAGGAATACGTCGGCCTGCTCTGTGATCATCGACGCCAGCGGCTGCGCGCCGCGCTGCCCGAACGTGGCGAGGGCCTGTGCGTTGGCGGCGGCCAGACTCTGCGGCGTGCCATCCCCGTAGGGGCGTTCGTGCCCGGCTGCAAGGTCGGCCATCAACTCATTGGCCAGTGCCAGGTGGGCGGCCGCCTCGCCGACCGTCCACTGCGAATCCGGTACGGGAACGGCCGTGCCGGAGGCGCTGTTCAACAGCGTGGCGATGTCACCGGCGGTCTCACGTATCGCTCGTGCGAGCCCGGCGGGTAGCGGCCCGTGTATGTCCTGCTGCGCCGTAGGCTGCATGCAGCCTTCCCCCTCCCGCCTACCGCGTCCGTCGCGTGTCAGGCGCGCCGAACCCAATCAGACCCGAAGGCGCGCGACAAGCCCTGGCACTCCACGGTGTGCTCCGGCCTCGGGGTGCGGTCCGATGCGGTATGCGGACCTGCACGTGCGGCCTGATGCGTTACGCGTACTGCCAGGCGATACCAGGCGACCGGCAAGGATCTGCTCAACGGCACGTCCGACGACCAGTTCCACAGCTCTCAGGCCTCCGCCCGCTTCTCCGCCGCGCAGGGCAGCGGTCCGCTGCTGCACGGCGTCATGTGACCTGTGGGGGTGCCTCAGCCCCAACGTGTCTCGGGCGGCGCAGCTCCCATGGACGAGACGTGGCGGGCGTCGCGGCCACGTGCCGCAGCGGCCGCTCAGAGGTGGCCGTCCAGGAACTTCCGTACCTCGGCGATGGTCGTAGGCCCCGTGCCGTGCGCCACCGCCTCTCCCTCCTTCAGCAGGACGTAGGACGGCGCTCCGGTGATCCCGTAGCGCTCGGTTGCGGCCGGACAACGCGTGATGTCGGCGCGGACGGCCGTCAGGCGGCCCGTGTAGTCGTCGGCGATGTCACCCATGACGAGGTCCATCGCACGGCAGGGCTCGATTGCCTTGGGCCATGTCCCGGTGAAGTATGCGAGGACGGGGACTGCGCTCATCCCGAGGATGAAATTGAACTCCGCGTCCTCACGGGGTTGGTGAACCCGCTTCGCCATGGAATCTCCTGACCTCACGTTCCGTCATTCCATCCCCATCATCCCTCGCGCGGTGTGCCAGGCCGGCCCGGTCGGTCGTCCGGTTGACCTGTCGGAAGGGAGGCATGGGGCCGTCGCAGAACCACGGTGGTCCCCGGCGCGAGCGGCCCGGTCCCCCGCCCCTGGTGACCGGCCTGGCCGCCCCGCCGGTCACCCAGCTGCAGCCCGCCGCGCGCCCGTGGGTCAGCTCGTGCCAGGGCAGCGCTCTCCACGACGACATGAAAGCCGTTCTCCAGGGCATAGCGGGCCAGATCGCCGACCAGATGCTCGATGAGCGCGTCGACGAGCGGGCCGGTGCGCATCGTCCACCGGATCCAGTCGAGCCGTATCCGCCACCGCGCTTCTCAGAGACAGCGCCCCGACGGGCTTCCCGAGGCCTTGTCTGTCTTCACATCAACCCACCGGGTCTCAGCCGGCTGATACCGCTCTTCCCCGGGCCGCATGAGCCAGCTGATGGCGCCGAGAACGAGGCACGGTTCCTGGACCGCTCGCGGACGCGGTCGTGGGCGGTCGAAGTAGGCGTCAGCTGACCCGAAGACCGACCGCCAGCGTCAGTTCAAGGACCCGGTGTGGCGATGCGAGATCCGGAAACAGCTCCCGCAGCTGCGACATCCGGTACCGGACCGTCTGGGGATGGACGAACAACGCCGCCGCCGCCTCGTCCCGCCTGCCCTGGTGCAGCAGCCACGCCCGCAATGTCTCCTCCAGCCGCCGTGCGGTCGCGACAGGCAAGGCCCGCAACGGTGCGAGGGCTCGGGCACGCAGGTCTGCGAACGCGTCCACGTCGGCGCTCAGCACCAGCTCGGGCAGGTGGTCCTCGGTGTCGCGAATATCAGAGGAGAGGGAGCGCGCGCGTATGGCTCGTGCGTACGAGGCGGACGCACGAGTCCATGGCCGGGCCGGGCCGACCACGGCGGTGCGGTCGGTCAGCTGCCGCAAGAGATGTGATCGGTCGGCATCGGGGACGAGCAGCACACCGGTGGCGTCCGGCAGATCGTCGAGGACGAGGGTGCTCGGGTCGAGCGCGCGGTAGGCAGGCCGGGCCTGGGCGGCGGGCAGCAGGACCGCGGTCAGCGAAACCGGAGGCTGCCACCCGGCCCGTTGAACAGAGGCCAGCAGCACGTCCGGGCTCGCGCCGGCGAGGAGGTCGCGGGCCAGGTGTTCCAGGTGGCGCTCGTGGGCCCTGCCCCGGGCGGCCAGTTCGTCGGCGTGGCCCGCGGCGCTCGCGGCGGAGAGCTCGTCGATGTAGGCGAAGGTCAGTTCGGCGAACTTGGCGACCTCGGCGGCGGGCAGACCTGCGGGTACGGCACCCGCTGCCAGGCATCGCCAGGCCACGCGGGCGCCGACGCGGTAGGCGCTGAGCAGGGCGTCCATCGAACGGCCGTCGCGCACCTCGCCGCGGCCCAGCTCGTAGGCCGCGTCTCCGGCGTCGCCGCCTGTGGCGTTCCCGCTCGCGAGGTCCAGGTAGTGCCCCAGGGCGGTGCGGACGGCTCGGCGGATGGTGGCGCCCATGCGGCCCGAAAGGGCGTTGGCGTAGGGAGGGACCTCGTCGATGATCGCCTGGACGACCTCGTCGGCGGTGGTCTTCAGCGCGGCCCGAAGTGCGGTGACCGTCGTCTCGTCCAGGGCCAGTTCGCTGGCCCTCCGGATTGCATGGCTCACGTTTTGTTCCCTGCGAACAATTCAGCCGACCAGATTTACGTCCTGCGGTCAGGACTTTACGCCTTGAGGCGCAGCAAGCTGGAGTCATGACGAGTGCAGCCCTCCGCAGCAGGGCGTGGAAACTGCTGGAGATGGTCACGACGCCGCTGCTGCCGTCGGACTACCTCGACCTGGTCAGCCCGCTGCGTGCGGGCGCTGACCTGCGTGGGCGCATCGAGGCCGTGCACCCCGAGACGGGTGACGCCGCGACTGTCGTGATCAGGCCGGGACGGGGCTGGCGCGGCCACGCAGCCGGTCAGTACGTGCGGATCGGGGTCGACGTCGACGGGGTGCGCCTGTGGCGTGCCTACTCCATCACCTCGCCGACGAACCGCCAGGACGGCCGCGTCACGATCACCGTGAAGGCGATCCCGGACGGCAGGGTCAGCAACCACCTGGTCCGCAGGGCGAAACCGGGCACGCTGATCCAGCTCGACCAGCCGACCGGTGACTTCGTGCTGCCGCAGGCCAAGCCCGCCAAGGTGCTCTACCTGACGGCCGGCAGCGGCATCACGCCCGTGATGGGCATGCTGCGCGACATCGAGTTCGACGACGTCGTCATGGTCCACTGCGCGCCACAGCCGCAAGACGTGATCTTCCGCAACGAACTGCACGACCTGGTCGCGGACAAGAAGCTGCGGCTCACCGAGGTGCACACCGACACGGACGGCATGCTCGACATCGCCCGTCTCGACGAACTCGTGCCCGACTGGGCCGAGCGCGAGACCTGGGCTTGCGGGCCCGCGGGCCTGCTCGACGCCGCCGAAGAGCACTGGACCGAGCACGGCGTCCAAGAGCGTCTGCACACCGAACGCTTCCGCCCCGGCATCGTCGTCGCCGGCGACGGCGGCGAGGTCACGTTCAGCGCCACCGGCAAGACCGTCGACGCGGACGGCGCCACGCCGTTGCTGGACATCGGCGAGGAGGCCGGCGTGCTCATGCCCTCCGGGTGCCGCATGGGCATCTGCTTCGGCTGCGTCTCGCCGCTCAAGGCGGGCGCCGTCCGCGACCTGCGCACCGGCGAGATCACCGAGGCCGAGCCGGGCGTCCTCATCCAGACCTGCGTGTCCGCCGCGGCGGGCCCCTGCGACATCGAACGGTAGGAGCACCTTGACCGCCATCGACCCCACCGCCCACCTGACCGCGGAGCAGATCGAGGAGCTTGGCCGCGAGCTGGACGCGATCCGCGACGAGGTGATCGCCGGCCGCGGCGAGAAAGACGCCGCCTACATCCGTAAGGTCATCTCGGCGCAGCGCAAGCTCGAGCTGGTCAGCAGGGGCGTGCTGCTGTTCTCGGTCTTCCCGCCCGCGTGGCTGCTCGGCACCGCCGGTCTGTCCGTGGCGAAGATCATGGACAACATGGAGATCGGTCACAACGTCCTGCACGGCCAGTGGGACTGGATGCGAGACCCGAAGATTCACTCCACCACCTGGGAGTGGGATCACGTCTCGCCGTCCGAGCAGTGGAAGCACTCGCACAACGAGCTGCACCACACGTACACCAACGTGATCGGCAAGGACAACGACCTCGGCTACGGCATCATGCGCGTCGACGAGGACCAGAGGTGGCACCCGTTCCACCTCGGCCAGCCGCTGTGGAACTTCATCAACGCCTGCTTCTTCGAGTACGGCATCGCAGCGTACGACCTGGAGCTCGCCAAGAACCTGCACAAGCGCCGCCGCAAGAACCCGGAGTTCCGCGCGCGGGCCAAGGCCGTGGGCCGCAAGATCCGCAAGCAGGTGCTCAAGGACTACGTGATCCACCCGCTGCTGTCGGGCCCCTCGTTCCTCCCCACGCTCGCCGCCACGTTCACCGCGAACCTGGTCCGCAACGTCTGGACCCACTCGGTGATCATGTGCGGGCACTTCCCCGAGGGCGTGCAGGTCTTCGAGCGCCGGTCGATCAAGGACGAGACGCGCGGCCAGTGGTACCTGCGCCAGATGATGGGCTCGGCGAACATCAGCGGCAGCAGGGCCATGCACTTCATGACCGGCAACCTGTCGCACCAGATCGAGCACCACCTGTTCCCGGACCTGCCGAGCAACCGGTACGCCGAGGTCGCGGTGAAGGTGCGCGCGCTGTTCGAAAAGTACGAGCTGGAGTACGTCACCGGGCCGCTGCCCAAGCAGGTGTTCTCCGCGTGGCACAAGGTCTTCCGGCTCTCGCTGCCGAACAAGAAGCCCAAGGTCAAGACGCCGGACCGCGAGCAGGAGCTCGTCGCGGCCTGATTCCCGGTATTGGTTCAGATCTTTCGGCCGTACCGGCGGCACCGCCGGTTTCGGTGAGATCCGCTGCTGACGGTGGGCGGCCGCGACATCAGACCGTACGACACGGGATCCGGGCAGCCCGGTGTCCGGCGCGCTGCCCGGACGTGCGCCAGGAGCTCAGCACACAGCCCCCGGCGAGGTGTTGTGGTGCGCTGACCTGCCGTGGTCGGGCCGGTAGTCGGGTGCGTACGCGCACTCGGTCCGCCGACGGGCGGGCTGGGCGGAAGGCATGGGCTGTGACGTGGACACTGCCGGAACCGATGCTCGCCGCCCCTGTGTCCGACCCTGCGCTGCTGCCGGTAGGGCGACGTGCCGGGGTCCTGGCAGCGTGAACTGGTGGTCCGGGGTTCAGGATCCGGTGCGATAGCGGGTGAGCATGAGGGCGACGGCTTCGTCCACGATCGTGGTGTCGGTGGGGTCGGGCGGGACGAAGTCGGTCCGTACGAGCTGGGGCCACAGGAGCTGGCCGCAGATCATGCCGAGGAACTGTTCGGCCACTGCGGATGCCGGCTGTGTCTGTCCGTCGGCCGAACGGAAGTCGAGTGTGCCGGCCTGCGCTTCGGCGTCCAGGTAGTCGCGGAGCCGGTCGAAGAAGGGTCCGCGGTCGATGGCGAAGCCGGTGCCGACGATGTCGGCGAGTTCCGGCATCTGGGGAAGTTCGGTGATGATGAGGCGGCACAGCGCCGCCGTGCCGGGCCGCGAGACCAGGCAGGCGTAGTCGCGGCCGATGTGGTCCAGACCGTACCGGGGGTCACCGGGCGGGGGCGGTTCGGCGTACTGCACATCCAGCTGCCACTGCTCGGAGGTGACGGCCGCGAACAGCGCGGCCTTGGAGGGGTACCGCTTGAAGAGGGTGCCGGTGGAGACGCGGGCCTCCCGGGCGATCTGGGCCAGGGAGGTCTTGTCGTATCCCCGGGCGAGGAAGAGGTCGCGGGCGGCGCGGATGATGCGCGCGCGGTTCTCCGCTTTGATCTGCGCGTGATACCCGGCCTGGCACGTATCGCCACCGGTTTCCGCTCGGTCACGGTCCGCCACCGACATACCCACGCCCCTCGCCCGTCTCCCAGCCGCATCCTCGCTGTCAGAGAACGGTCTGGCCACCGTCCAGGATAAGGTCCTGGCCCACAGCGAAGGCGGAGACATCGGAGGCCAGGTACACGACGGCTTCCGCGACCTCCTCGGGCAGACCCATGCGCCCCAGCGGAATGCCGGAGCTGATCGCCTCCAGAACCGCCGTCTGCTGCGCGGGATCCTCGATCCCGAGCTTCGAGTACAGCGGGGTGTCCACCGGGCCGGGACTGACCGCGTTGAACCGGATGCCGTGCGACCTGAGCAGGTCCGCGTTCCACGACCGCATCAGGGAGCCGACAGCCGCCTTCGTCGCGGCGTAGGCGTTCGACTGCCCGTAACCGCCGTGCGCGCTGTTGGACGCGTTGAGGATGACCGAGGACGGGTTGGCCAGCACGGGCACCAGGGCCTGCGTGAGGAAGAAGACGCTCTTGACGTTGATGTCGAAGAGCCGGTCGAAGCTGTCCTGCGTGTGGTCCTCGAACGGCCGCCAGTCCGAGACGCCGGCGTTCAGGAACGCCACGTCCAGCTCCCCGAAGTGTTCACGCACCCGCTCCGCCAGGCCGCGCTGCGCATCGAGATCGCGCGCATCGGCCCGCACCACCGGCACCTTGTCCCCGAGGATCTGCCGCGCCTTGTCGATGCTGGCCGGGGTGACCCCCGTGACCAGCACGTCGGCCCCTTCCGCGACAAAACGCTGCGCGGTCTCCAGACCGATCCCACTCGTGCCGCCGGTGATGAGGGCGCGCTTGCCCGCAAGACGATTCATGTTCCTTGTTCCTTGCCGAGTCGTGAGGTAAGTCGATGGACTCACCACTTGAAGGTAACTCCCGCGCCGCCCTGGAGGCAAGTCGATCCACTTACCATCGGCGCCTGGAGCGGTTCGGCCACGCCGGAGAAGGCGGCCGACACCGGCTCGAAGGCCATGCCGCTGCCGTCCTCGAGGAGCCGGGCGACGGTGGTCTTCCCGACGCCGGGCGGGCCCGCAGGATGGTGGAGCCGAGGCGCTGCCGGGCGACCGTGCGGGCCCGGCAGCGGCGTCCGCGGCCAAGAGGTGGTCCTGCCCGACGACGTCTTCCAGCTTTGTGGGGCGCAGGCGGTCGGCGACCGGCCGGGAGGACTCCTCGCCCAAGAGCGGCAGGTCACTACGCCCGGTTCCATCGGTCTGCCGGGTCGCAGACGGGCGTGCGCGGACGGGGCGAGCCCTTTCACGGGACGCTGACGAGCGAGGGCTCAGTCGTTCGCGGGGAAGCTCGCGACGCTCATCGGGCACCGGGGCGGTCGCGTCGCGGCAGCCGCTCGGCGACCAGGCCGTAGGAATCCTCGACCGCGTCGGTGACCAGCCGCTCGGTGATGCCGGGTCCCGGCCCGAGCGAGATCCAGTGGCGTTTGTCGAGATAGCGGCCCGGTGTGATCGAGGCGTAGCCGCGTACGTGAGCGCGGGCGTGTTCGGGTTCGCACTTGACCGTGATGATCTGATCGTCCGGGTCGTCGGTGACGATCAGGAACACCTTGCCCGCGACCTTGTACACGTCGAGTCCCGGGGTGAAGGGGTAGCCGTGGCTGACGTCGGGGAGGGCCAGGGCCGCCTGGCGGGCGGTGTCCTGGAGCCGGTCACCGGCCGCGTTCACCGGGCCGCCCGCGTGCCGGTGCCGTAGGTGTGCGGGTCGACAGGCCGCTCGGCCCTGGGCAGATGGGCGACGACGAGCCGGTAGGAGTCGGTGACGAGCTCCCTGACGAGCTCCTTGTCGACTCCTTCTCCGCTCTCCAGGGTGATCCAGTGCTTCTTGTTCATGTGGTAGCCGGGGGTGATGTGGCTGTACTGCTCCCGCAGGGCGTGGGCCTCGCCGGGGTCCGCCTTGAGGATCACGACGGGACGCCCCGGGACTTCGGTCATCAGCATGAACACCTTGCCGCGTACCTTGTAGACCTCCCAGTCGGGGCCGAAGGGGTGCTCCAGCCGGGCTCCGGGGAGTTCCTCCGCGCAGTCGGCGGCGGTCTTGTGCAGGGCCGATCCGTTCATGGGTGGTGAGCCTTCTCAGGTGGTGACGGACTGTGGCATCGAAGGAGGCGGAGGGCGCGCCGCGCGGGCGCGGTGGCACGTCCCATCCTTGCGTCGAAGCCGACTGGAAGGGCGGTAGGCTGCGGACACGTGATGGTCGACAAGCGACACTCCGGGCCGAGCAGGCAGGCCGGCCCAGCTGCGGTCCCGCTGTACGGTTTCCTGCCCCCGGTCGGTACTCCGTACGGCCTTGAGGTGAGTACCGTCGAGGATTTCTTCGCCCAGCACGACGACTGGCCGTGGAACCCGCCCCGTCCGGGCCGTGCCACCTTCCACTACCTGATCCTGGTCACCGAGGGTGAGTTGCGGCACGACGTCGACCACGTCACGCGGACCGTCGCCCCCGGCCAGTGGCTGTGGGTGCGTCCCGGGCACGCGCAGTGCTGGCATCCGCCCGGCGCGGCCCGAGGCCCGTTCATCCTGTTCGAACCGGACGTGCTGCGGCCCGACCTCGCCGCTCTCCTGGCCCCGCTCACCGCGCACGAGGCCCCTGCCGTGCTCAGCCCCCACCCCGACGACACCGCCTGGCTCCAGCAGACCGCGCTCCAGCTGCTGGACGAACACCGCGCACTGGGGCGCCGCCCCCTCGGCGTCCACCACGCCCTGCGGCGCAGCCTGCTCGAATCGCTGCTGCTGCGCCTGGCCAACTCCCTGGGCATCGCCCCCATCGGCACGGCCACGGCCGGCGCGGGCCGTGCCGACAGGTACGGGCGCTTCCTGGACGCCTTGGAGCTGCACTTTCGCGAGCTGCACCACGCCGCGGACTACGCCGAGTTGCTCGGCTGCTCGGTCCGCACCCTGAGCCGTGCCGCCCGGGACGCCACCGGCAAGGGGGTACGTGAACTCATCGACGAGCGGCGCCTCCTGGAAGCCCGGCGCCTGCTGGGAGGTGCCCGGTGGGATGCCCGGGCTGTGGCCGTCCACCTCGGCTTCACCGACCCCGCGAACTTCGGCCGCTTCTTCCGCGACCGCACCGGTCTCACCCCGGCCGCCTTCGCGGCCGGCGAGGCCACGACCGTCCCCCCTCCTCTCCCTGGTTGACGATCTCGGTGGTTTCCGGCCGGGCGCAGGAGGTGTGCAGGCCCTCGCGGCAGAACTCCGCAGGTGCTGTCGGAGATGGCGAAGGGGGCGACGACCAGGTCGCCGCGCCTGACGGTGGTGACCTCCGAGCCGGTGTCCTCGACGACGCCGATGAACTCGTGGCCCATCCGGGCGGGAGCGTGAACCCCAGGACCGGCCCCTGCGCGAGCTGATCGGTGAACTGTCCACCCTCAGTCCCGAGTTCCGCAGCCAGTGGGCGGCGCACGACGTCCGTATCCGCCACGAGGGCATCAAGCGGTTGTGGCACCCCGAGGTCGGCGACCTGGAGCTGACCTACCAGCCCCTGGACCTGCCTCTGCCTCTGCCTCTGCCTCACCGGACCGTGCACGACCTGACCCTCTACACCATGAACAGCAGGTCAAGGCGGGAAACGTGTGCGGCCCCGGCCGGCGAGGACGCCGGCCGGGGCCGCAGAGGAAAAGCGTGGTCGTGAAGGGCGGTCGCCTACGCGGCGAAAGGCTCTGCGGGGCTTCAGCCGAACGATCGTCCCCGCAGGCAATAGGTGAGGCCCGGGGACACTGTCCCCTCCACAACCACGTTCTGCACAACACGGTCAACCGCGCGGGCATTCCCGCCCCGGCCACCGGCCGGAGCGGGCTCCCGTCCCGGCTCGGGGGAAACACGAGACGGGAGCCCTACCGCCATCTTCCCCGCACGCGGCCGTACGGGCGCGTCAGGAGCTGCGCGGTCTGCGCGCCGCCGTCTTCTTCGCGGTCTTCCTGGCGGCGGTCGTCTTCTTCGGCTGTGCCGGATCGTGCGAGGCGGTCGTCTTCTTCGGCTGTGCCGGATCGTGCGCGGCGGTCGTCTTCTTCGGCTGTGCCGGATCGTGCGCGTGGACCGCGGCCTCGCCCGTCTCTGCGCGGGGAGCATGCAGGACGGGCAGCATGCCTTGGCCGGCCTGGATGCCCGGCGAAGCCGGGCAACACGCGGTCGGGAAGCCGGGCAACACGCGGTCGGCCTGACGACGCGACACGCGGGGCCGGGCCGGCCGACTCGAAGGGCGCCGTCAGCCCTGGCGGGCCTTGAAGCGCGGGTTCTTCCTGTTGACGACGAAGACCACGCCCCGGCGGCGGACCACCTGAGCCCCCGGTTTGGACTTCAGTGAACGCAGGGACTTACGCACCTTCATGGATCTGCTTCCTTCTGTTCGGATGACGGCCCGCGGTCAGGACCGGGCCGTGGCTGCGCGGCCATAGCGGCGCTCGAACCGCTCCACCCGCCCAGCGGTATCCACGACCCGCGAGGTCCCGGTGTAAAACGGATGACTCGCCGATGAGATCTCGACATCGATCAGCGGGTAGGTGTTGCCGTCCTCCCACTCGATCGTCTCAGCCGAGGCCGCTGTGGAGCGGGTGAGGAACAGGGCGTTTGCGGCGCGGTCACGAAAGGCGACCTGCCGGGTTTCGGGATGGATGCGGGGCCTCACGGGGTTTCCTTCCTCATGGCCGTCCGCCCGGGGCGGAGGCGTGGTTCAGCGTTCCTCGCGGAAGGGGACGTGCGTCCCGGCGAGCGGGTCGTACTTGCGCAGGACGAGCCGGTCGGGGTCGTTGCTGCGGTTCTTGCGCGTCACGTAGGTGACGCCGGTCCCGGCCGTCGACTTCAGCGTGACGACGGGACGCACGGTGCTGCGTGCCATGAAGCCCTCCTTTCACCGACACCACCGGCATTGACCGGCGTATGTCAGGTTCGTGTCATGGAACAACCGCTCCTGCCGTCCCATTCCCGACCGGCACAGGAGCCCCACTGCCGCAGGCACGTCAGCGCGGCCGCTTACCGACAGGCCGGCATGGTCACCCATGCGCCGCGCATGTGCCTGGCGTCCACAGGGCGGGCGGGCTCGGAACTCGCCTGGCGGGCACGGGTCAACCGCCTCCGGCGCGTTCCGGTCCGGCGGCGGTGAGCGGCCCGTTCCCGCTTCGCCAGCCGCAAGGCGGAAATGGGCAGATCCGGCCCCATGACTTCCTCGACGTGATCCACCGGAGGCTGCCGGACTTCCCGAGCGGGTCCCTGATTCCGTTGGATTTGAGGTCTCGCCCTGTGGGGCGCCGCAAGAACGTGCGGAGGGGGTCCCCGCCGGTAACAGGAACCCCCTCGTTCCCCGATGGGTCGTGCTGCCGAGCCCAGGAAGACAGGACAGTTGCTACGGGGTGCGGCCGGGCCGCCGTCTCCCAGCTCATCACCGAACCGCCGTCACCACAAGATCGTTCGCCCCTTCGGGAGCCTTCGGAAGGGACGCCGAGGCTTCGGAACGCCGTATATGCAGGTCACAGTGGTGCGGGCCGGGATCGGGGGCTGGCGCTGCGGCCGGGTGCACCGACGGCCGCAGCAAGAAGCCGGTCGATATGCGACACGGACCGAAGACTTCAGAAATAAATCGGAATACCCGTCAGCGGGTAACGGAAAAGCGGAATGCTGATCCGGCAGGAGATGCCTCGCCCCTTATTGAGTTCCGCTCGCGAAACAGTCATGCCGCGGAACTTCACTGAATACAGGAACGGGGAATTCGAAACCCTCGTGGTCCGGCCGGTAACCGGGCACGGGGTGCTCCGGGCGGTGTACTGGCGCCGCGCCCAGGAAGACAGGAATTCGTTCATGCTGCATCGATACAGTCCTCGCCTCCGGCAGCAGTCCCCGGCCGGTGTGCCCGGCATCATGACGGCCCTCCCCGTGGGAGGTGTGTGATGGTGTTTGATCAGGTGCCCGGCAGGCGGCAGGCGGAGCATGACACCGTGCCGCCGGGGATCGGCAGCCAGCAGCAGTTCCGTGAGGAACTGACGAGGCTGCGCACCGGGCTCGGCGTGTCGCTCGCCCAGCTCGAGCAGGCCAGCCAGCGGCAGGGCAAGAGGCTTCCGCCGGCCACCGTCTCCAATGTGCTGTCGCGGGACAGGCTGCCGGAGTGGGAGTTCGTCGCCGATTTCCTGGCCGCGTGCGGTCTGGACGAGGCGCAGCGCGGGCCCTGGCAGCAGGCCTGGCGGGAACTGGCCGCGGCATCCCCGGCCTCCGGTGGCCCTGACGCCGCGGCCGCGCCCCCTCCCCCGGTCCCTTCCCCTTCCCCTCCCCCGGCCGTCACCCCGCCGCCGGTTCCCTCCCCGCCGGCAGCGCACCCCGGCAAGCCGCCGGCGGAGTCCCCGGCTGTCACCCCGCCTGCGGACGGCGGCCGGTGGCGGGCATGGCGGGCCGGCCTGGCGCGGCACCGCGCCGGCGTGGCGGTCTGCGCCGCCCTCGCGCTCACGGCGGCCGCCACCGGCGTGTATGCCGTCGACCAGCACGATCAGAACGTGCGGCACGGCGAGCAGCGGGAAGAGGAGAGGCAGCGGGAGGAGAAGTACCGCAAGGAGCACTGCGGGACCCAGAACCCGGCGCTGGTGACCGAGGCCGGCGGGGAATGCACGGGAGTGACCGACGGCCTCGACCGCTCCGACGTGTTCGGCTCCGCTCTGGAGCCGGTGCTGACGGCCATCGGCGCGGAGAACCACCGGGCGACCCGCGCCGGCCAGTACGTCACCATCGCGTTCCTTGCGCCGCTGACCTCGGTGGGCAAGGCAGGCAAGGCCAAGGACCTGACGCTCGACCAGTTCGTCGGGGAGGTCGAGGGCGCCTACACGGCCGTCGAACGGGCCAACACGGACGACGGCCCGCTGAAGATCCGTCTGGTCCTGGCCAACATGGGCAGCGGCGAACTGCACTGGAAGGACACCGTCGCCGCGCTGGACAAGGTCGAGAACCTGGTCGCCGTCACGGGCATGGGGCTGAGCCAGCAGGAGTCCGTCGACGCCGCCCGCGCGCTCAGCGCGAAGGACATCCCCATGGTCGCCGACCTCATCACCGCCGACGGGTTCGACACCACCGGCGCCATCGGCAGCCCGAAGACGGGGCCGGAACGCATCAACGGGCTGGTCCGCGTCACCCTGACCAACGCGGCCCAGCTCAAGGCGCTCGGCGCGGAACTGGGCGGCGACACGCGCACCGCCGCGCTGGTGCGCACCTACGTGACCCCGAACGGAACCCGCGACTTCTACACCGACTCCCTCTACCAGGACTTCCGCACGGTCAGCGGGCTGAAGAAGCACCTCGACCCCATGGCGGACTTCTTCTTCGACCCCCGCGGCGGAGTGGCCTCGATCCTGGGCGCCATCGGCCAGAACCTCTGCAACGCCCAGCGCCCCGTCGACACCGTGTACTTCGCGGCCCGGGAGAAGTACCTGCCGGACTTCCTCCAGGCTCTCAGCCGGCGCAGCTGCCACCGCCTGCCCATCACCGTCGTCTCAGGGTCCGACACGGCGGCCCTGGATCCCAAGACGCTCACCGGCCTGAACCAGGAGGGCGAGGCGCCCATCGCCGTCCTGTACGCCTCCCTGCCCAGCGCCACGAGACTGCGCGACCCGGGCAACAGCGATCACAATCTGTACGAAAAGTTCCTCGAGGCCTTCACCGGCGAGCACCACGGGCAGAAGTTCCCCGCCGGCCACGCCACCCGCGGCTACTGGCCCGTCCTCGCCCACGACGCCGTCCTCACCGCCACCACCGCCATCCGCAACGCGACCACCCCCACCACCCCGCGCCCCAACCGGTACGCCGTCCTCAACCACCTCTACGCCCTCACCGACGGCGCCGTCCCCGCCGCCACCGGGCGCTTCGGCATCGACCGCACCGGAAACCGCACCACGGTCCCCATCACCATCCACCGCCTCGGCACCACCTCCTGACCGGGCCCCGGCCCCGGGCATCGCGGCCGCGTCGCGCGCCGGGGTGCCCGTCGTCATGCGGGCACCCCGGCCTCGTCCCATGACCGCGGCCGTCCCGGCCGGGGAAGGGCCGGGTTGGCCCCCGTGCTGGAGGCCAGTTCGGGCACGGTGAGAGCCTCGGTGAGGCGGGGAAGCGGCAGGCGCGGGTCGCCGGCCGCCGCCTGGCGCGTCCAGACGTCCGGGTCGTGGCTGAGCCGCTCGATCAGATCGGGGCCCGCGGCCGGGTCGCGGACGGCCAACTGCCGGCAGATCCCGTCCGGATGGCCCGCGTAGCGGGCGGCGAGCCCCTCGCGGGGGGAAGCGGGGGTGACCGGTCGCCATCCAGGCGGAGAACCATGCCCGCACGCGATCGTCACACCTGTCACTGCCACGCAAACGCTGACCGGGCCGGGGGGAACTCCGGACCCGGTCAGCCCGCTCCATCTGCTCAGTGCACGCGTCCGAGGTGGATCACGCTGACGCGGACCTGCTGATCGCTGATTTCGTACATCACGCGGTAAATTCCGACGTGGATGCGCAGCAGGTCGGCGCTGCCGAACGCGCCGTCGGGACGGGGTTCGTCGGCGAGGCGGTCGACGGCTGTGAACACCTGACGCACCCCGGCCGGGTCGTCTTTGGCGAGCCGCTCCACCTGGGCGAGGGCCTCGGGCTCCCAGACGACCTCGTAGCTCACGCCTCGGCTCCACCGAATACGCGGCGGTACGCCTCGTCATGCGGGACGCCGGCGTCGTCGCCCCGGGCCTGGCGCGCACGGTAGGCAGCCAGGGCCCGCATCTCCTGCAGTTCGAGGGCATCAGCGGGGCTGACCAGTATCGCGATGGTCTGCCCGTGGTCGGTGATGGCGACCGGTTCACGGGTGGCGCTGACCTCGCGCGCGATGGCGCCCAGGCGGGCGCGGGCTTCCACGATCGAGTAAGTCGTCTCCATCATGCACACCACCTTACACAAGTGTGCACATCGCAGCAGCTTCTGACTCCATCGGGTGCTGCTGGAGCCTCGGGCTCAACCGCGACGCGCAACATGGTCCACGCCGGCGGCTGCCACCTGGCGGGCAAACGGCCGCTCGCGAGGCATCGGGCCCAGCGACGCGCGCCGGCTCGCCGAGGGCATTCCCGCCTGCACTCACTGCCGGCCGGACAGCGGACTGGGCTATCTGGTGGGATGAGGTCAGGCGCTCCCGGCGTTTCCGCGCGGTGAACGTGCCCGCTCCGTACGGCACAGTGGCGGGCCGTTCGACAGGAGACCGCCCGGGGGCCGGTGCCTGGCCTACGCTGATTTCCCTTGACCGGTGTCCGCCGCGGAGTCGGGCGTGGCACTCACGGGCAGGAGCCGGGGGCGTTTCGCGGTGCGGCCGTCGCCGGAGGACTGACCGCGCAGACGGCGTGTGAGCCAGGGGCCGAGGTATGCGGCCGCCCAGCGCAGTTCGGCTCCTGCGGCTTGCCGGCCCGAGGGAACCCTGTGCGGCGGGAGGGGGAGCGTCCAGGCGTCGTCGCTTCCGGGCAGGTGGATGGCCTGG
Source organism: Streptomyces sp. NPDC060002 (assembly GCF_042737245.1). Taxonomy (NCBI): domain Bacteria; kingdom Bacillati; phylum Actinomycetota; class Actinomycetes; order Kitasatosporales; family Streptomycetaceae; genus Streptomyces; species Streptomyces sp. NPDC060002. Next base: position 22,529 of record NZ_JBHWUW010000067.1, on the reverse strand, counting down.
GCGAGGGCTGCGGCGATACGTTCGTGGCCGAGGGGGCTTGCGTGGAGCCGGTCTGCGGTCCACAGCCGTGGGTCGGTGGTGACGGTCTGTCGGCCGGTTTCGGCGACCGCGACCCCGTGACGGGCGGCCGCAGCGCGGATACGGGTATTGAGGTCGAACACGCGGGACCTGATGGGCCGGGCCAGGGGCGCGATCTTCCCGATGTCGGGGAAGGTCAGTGTCACCACCTGGGTCCCGGCATCCGTGAGCGCGGCGAACATCTCTTCCACCTGCCCGGCCACCTCCGCGGCGTTGTACCGGGGCCGGAGCAGGTCGTTGACCCCGGCGACGACGGTGGCCAGGTCGGGGCACAGGGCCAGGGCAGACCCCAGCTGTTCGGTGCGGACCTGGCCGGCCGTACGTCCGCGTACGGCCAGATTGGCGTACCGAAGCCCGGGGTTGAGGGCTGCGAGGTGCTCGGCGAGCCGGTCGGCGAAGCCGCGTAGGCCGACGTTGTCGTCCCCGTCGCCCAGCCCTTCGGTCTGGCTGTCGCCCAGGGCGACGTAGCGCACGTATCCACCGCTGGGCATGAGCCGTCCGCCTTCCCTGGTCCGCCATCACATCATACTCAAGAAAGTGACTAGTCATATCAGTGAGTATCAGGAGAGGTCATGAAGGCTGTTGAACGACTTTCACGGGTACGCCGGCAGGGCGTCGTCCCTTGACGTCAGGACCGGTGCGGCCTGCGCCCGGGATGACGCCCGCCCGGCTCACCAGGTCTTGCCGGCCTGCTCCCGGACCGTGCGGTTGATCCGGTTGAAGAAGTTGGTCATCGCGATCTCCAGGGTGATCGCGCCCAGTTGCTCCTCGCTGAAGTGGTCGGCGGCGGCGTCCCAGATCTCGTCGGTCACGCCCGCCGCGCCGTCCTGGAGCCGGGTGGCGGCCTCGGTCAGGGCGAGGGCCGCCCGCTCCTCCTCGGTGTAGAAGGGCGTCTCGCGCCACGCGACCACGTGGTGCAGCCGCTCGTCCGTCTCACCGGCCTGCTTCGCGGACTTGACCGTGGCGAAGACGCACGGGCTGCAGCCGTTGATCTGGCTGACACGCAGATGGACCAGCGACAACAGGCGCTTGTCGACGCCTCCGGCGTGAATCGCCTTGTAGAGGTGCCGGATTGCTGTGATCACGTCGGGATCGGCCGGGCTCTTCATACGTGCTTCCATCGGTCCTGCTCCTTCGTCGGTGGTGCATCGGTTACCTGCGCCCTTCCGGGCCCGTCATCACCCGTGACGGAGCAGAACCGAGGAAGGTAACAACATGTCCGACACCAGCCCGACGGACCCGGTGGCCGAGACGTTCGAGGCCCAGCGCGACCGGCTGCGCGCGGTCGCCCACCGCATGCTCGGGTCGCACGCCGACGCCGAGGACGTGGTCCAGGAGGCCTGGCTGCGGCTCTCCCGCCAGGACACGGCGACCATCCACAACCTCGCCGGCTGGCTGACCACGGTGGTCGGCCGGATCAGCCTCGATGTCCTGCGATCGCGCCAGGCCCGCCCGGTGGCGGCCTACGACGACGCTCTGTCCGACCTCGTGGTGACGCTCGACGACAATCCCGCTCCCGAGGACGACGCGGTGCTCGCCGACTCGGTCGGGCTCGCGCTCCTCGTGGTTCTGGAGTCGCTCGGGCCGAGCGAGCGGCTGGCATTCGTACTGCACGACCTGTTCGCGGTGCCGTTCGACGAGATCGGCCAGATCCTCGGCAAGTCCACCGCCGCCGCCAAGATGCTCGCCAGCCGCGCCCGCAGGAAGGTGCAGGCGACGGAGCGGCCGACCGGTGTCGGCCGGGAACAGCGAGATGCGGTCCGGGCCTTCCTGGCAGCAGCTCGCCGCGGCGACTTCGAGGAACTGCTGCGGGTACTCGACCCCGAGGTGAAACTGACCGTCGACACCCCGGCCGGCGTGGTCATCACCCTCGGTGCCACCAAGGTCGCCGCCGGCGCGCAACTGTCCGCCAGCGCGGCCGCGCGGGGGCGGGCGGTGCTCGTCAACGGCCTCCCGGGGATCATTTCCTGGCGGGAGGACGGCACTCCGCTCTCGGTCCTCGCGTTCACCGTCGTCGACGGCCGGATCACCGGCATCGCGATCGTGATCGACCCGGCCAAGCTCGCGCTGCTGGACCTGCCGGATCCGGTGTGAGTCCCTGCCGGGGCAGGCCGCCGTCAAATCGCGGTCGGACCCTCGCCGACGAGGGCGCCGGCCGCGGCCCTGCGTTACGGCGTGTCTGCGGTCAGCTCACCGTGGGGTCGTCGTTGGTGAGGGAACCCGACAACTGCCGCGCCAGTGCCCGCTCCACCTCGGTGAGCGGCATGTCGGGCCGCAGCCGCTCCGGGTGGCCCGGGGGCGGTTCGACGACACCGGGCATCGGGCCGCGCCCGGCCCCGGGCCCCTGCCCCTGTTGCTCGCAGCCACGCGGCCGGGCGCGCAGGGTGTCCTTGTCGGGCCCGGGCTGTACGGGCGCCTCGTCGCGCCCCACCAGCCCCAGGCACATCAGGCCGTAGGCCACCAGGGACCGCCATACGGGCAGGACACAGTGCCGGACGACGATGCGTCCCGCCCGTGCGGCGGCCGTGGGGTGCCGCTGCCGGCTGTGCAGCGCGTCCCGCGCGGACCATTCCATGCCCTTCCTCCGCTCCCCCCGGGGTTGGCCGGTCGGCTCTGCACAGTGCCCGAGAAGACTCGGGTCTCGGTCGAAGCCGGCTGGGCCTGCGCCTGGGATCCGCCTGCCGGCTTCGTTGGTGTGCGGCGAGGGCGGCCGACGAGGGGTTCGGGCAGCCGGTGGCCGGGGCAGCGGGAACCTGCAGGCTGTCATGACCAGGGCCCGGGGCGGGTGGCGCGAACGACGGGGCCGGGAGACGGTGACCGGTACGCCGGGGCGCCGCCGGTCTCAGGGGCGTGCCATAGGTTGCCCGCCATGACTGGACTCGGCCCCGTCGCCTGGCCACCTGCCCCGATAAGGACCGAACGGCTCGTGCTCCGCGGGTCCGGGGCCCGAGACCGTGCGGCGTTCATCGAGCTGTTCGCCTCGCCGGAGGTGGGCGCCTACATCGGCGGCCCTCGGCCGCGTGATGAGCTGGAACGCGCGGTGCCTGAGGTGCCCGGGCGGCGCCCCGGCCTTTTCGTGGTCGAGGCCGACGGAGCGATGATCGGCACCATCGAGCTCAACCGGCGCGACGCGGAGCATCGCAGTCAGGTCCGTCCGGATGCCGGGGAGGCCGAACTCGGCTACCTGTTCCTGCCGAAGGCATGGGGACGCGGATACGCCGCCGAGGCGTGCGCGGCAGCGCTCGGCTGGTTCGCCGACGCGCTTCCCGGCGCGCCGGTGGTGCTCTGCACCCAGACCGCCAACGACCGCTCGATGCGCCTCGCGGCGAAGCTGGGGTTCACCGAGGTGCAAAGGTTCCAGGAGTGGGGCGCCGACCAGTGGTTCGGCGTGTGGTCCCCGGCCGCTCCGTCCGGCTGAGCCAGGTCGTTCCTCCCGGATCAGGCAGCGGACCAGATGAAGATGCCTGCGGTGTGGAGGGGCTCCTGGCGGGCACCGGCCTGGCCCTGTCGGCGTGATCGTCAGAAGCTGCCGAGGAAGCGATGCCACCAGCTGGGCCGCCCAACGTGCCGGGGCGGCCGGCTCGGACCGTAGTCGAGCTCCAGGCAGTTCCACCCGGTCGAGGTCCAGGGTCCGCGCCGGCGATGGCGTCCACGGGCTGGGCGGTGACGGGGGCCGGCCGTCCCGTGCATCGCCGAGGTGCTGTCCGGCCGTCAGCCGACTCGGCTCCCCGCAGTCGGGGCGGCGGCTCCCGTCCGCAGTCCTTGCCTGTGCCTGCCGGGCCCGTGGGCTGGGTGTGTCGTGTCGTCAGCTCTGCTTGCCCGGGGGTGCGGGCGGCGGGGGTGCGGGCGGCAGGATCCGGGGGCCCAAGGGCTCGGCCGGTGGTGCGAGCGAGCGCAGTTCGCGGGCGGCCTCCGCGCGCGCTTCCTCGTCCAGGGAGGGGTCGCCGGCCAGCCGTCGCAGGATCAGCGGGCCGTCCGGGTCCCCGGCTTCGACGAGGCGGCGGGCCGCCACGAACCGGGACAGGCCGTCGAGTGTGGGGTCCTCGGCCAGGGTGCGCAGCAGTGCGGGAAGCCGCGGGTCTTCGTGGCGTGCCAGCTCTCTGGCCGCTGAGCGCCGGATGAAGAAGTTGATACGGGGATCGAGGGCGAGCTCGTGCAGCAGGTCGGCTCCGCGGGCGTCGCCCGTGTAGGCCAGGTTCTGGGCGGCGTCGAAGCGGTGTTCGTCGTCGAGGCTGGTGTCCTGTGCCTGGGAGTGCAGGAGGCCGGGTCCGTAGGAATCGCCCTGTTCGATCAGGTGCTGGGCCGCCTCGGCCCGGTCCTGGGGGCGTGCGCTGCCATCGCGGGCGAGGGCTGCGAGCAGTGTCCGGGCCTCGGGAACATGTTGGGTCGCCAGGGTGCGCCCGGCCAGGTAGCGCAGGGACGAGTCCAGTTCGTGGGAGGACGCCAGGTCGCGCAGGAGGGTGTGGGCGCGGGGGCCGCAGTGCCCGAGCCAGGCGATGGCTGTCTCCCGGGTGGCCGGGGTCAGCGCGGTCTCGGTGGCGAGGCGATGCAGGAGGTGGGGGGCGCGGTCGTCGTGGCGTTCCATGAGCTGTGCCGCGGCCAGGCTGCGGGCGGACTCTGCGAGGCCGGTGTCCGCCGCGATGCCGAACAGCAGCTCCGGGACGGCGGGGTCGCGAAGCCGTGCCAGGCCCTCGATCGCGCGGGTGCGGCAGAGGCTGTCGAGTGTGGCGCACGCCCCGAGGTCGCGGAGCACCGAGGGCACCCGCGCGTCGGTGTGTTCGCACAGCCGCCCCACGACGAAGGCCCTGCGTCTGGGGTCCAGCGTCATGTCGAGCACCAGGGACTGCAGCAGGCCGATCGCCCGCGGCTCGTTCAGGTCGGCCAGTTCGAAGGCTGCTTCGGTGCGGATCGAGACGTGCACAGCGGTGTCGGCGGCGAGGGAGCGGAGGGCGTCGGCGGCCCGGGAGTCCTTGAGGTCGGCCAGCTGCTGGACGGAGATGCGGCGGTCGAGGTGGGCCCGGCCGCCGTCCCGGGCCAGCTTGTCGAAGACGTCGGGCGCGTCCGCGCTGCCCAGGGCTGCCAGGGCGGAGGCGGCGCCGGCCCGTGATCCTTCGTCGCGGACGACTCCTGTCGCCGTGGTTCCCGGTTCCTCCAGCGCGAGGGCTCTCAGCAGCCGCCGTCCGCGGGGGTCGCCCGTACGCCCGAGGTCCCAGGCCGCTCTGACCCGGGCATGGCCGTCGAGGCTGGGGTCACAGGCCAGGAAGAAGAGCACGTCGGACAGATCGGAGTACCCGTGGGCGGACAGTTGGCCTGTCGCCCACCATCGGAAGCCCTCACCGATGGTGGGGTCGTGGGTGAGTTCGAGGAGGAGTGCGGCGGTGCCGGGATCGCCGCTGTCCGCCAGCAGCCGGGCGGCCCACTGCCGGGAGAAGACTTCCACGTTCCGGTCCCGCGCCAGCGCGTGCAGTACCCCGGGCAGTCTGTCGTCCTGGAATGTCGCGAACTCCATTGCGGCCGCGGCCCGGTAGAGCGGGCTGACGCCGGGGCCGCCGGCTACGGCGCAGTAGGCGTCGACGACTCTGGGGTCGAGCAGGCCGGCCAGTTGCTCGGTGGCGGCCGCCCGGTGTGCCGAGCGGGCCCGCTCGCTGACGGCGAGGGCGTACAACGTGTCCGGGACTCTGGGGTCGTCGTGGTCCGCCAGCCGGCGTGCCGCCCACAGGCGGTGGCCGGAGTCCTGGGCCTCGCTGACAGCCAGGTCATGGAGCATGTCGAGGACTTGCGGGTCGCCGAGTTCCCGTAGCTCCGTCAGGGCCGCCACGACAGCGCTCCCGTGCAGCGCGCCGGACTGCACCAGGGTGCGGAGCGTTCCTCTCACCCGGGGGTCGAAGATGCGGGTCAGCGCCACGACGGCCTGGGTCCGGTCGCTTTCGGTCTTTCGGCTGTTGCGCGCGGCCCTGGTCAGCCCGCGCGTCGCCGCGGAGACGACGTCGTCGGGCAGGGCTGTGCCGAGCCGGGCGAGTTCGGCGAGGAAGAGGCAGCCCTCCAGACCTCCGAGACGGGCCGTGCGCCGTAGAGCGGGCGCTGCTTTGCGTATCGCCGCCGGCGAAGCGAGGTCGATGAGGAATCCGAGGTAGGAGGTGTCGGCGTTGTGCCACCGGGCCAGGGCTCTGCGCAGCAGGCTCGTGGCCGGCTCGCTCGTGGCGTGGCGGGCGGCGCAGTATTCCAGCAGCGTCTGGTGGACGAACACGTGGTCGCCGGCGTGGAAGGTCAGCAGGCCGCTGTGGCGCAGGGCGGTGGCGAGGAACTGCTGCCATTCGTCGGGGGGAACGGCGTGGGGCGGGGGCGGGGGTGCGGCGTCCGGGTGGGACCCCAGGATCTCGGTCGCGCGCAGTGTGCTGCCCTCGCGCCGCTCGGCGGCAAGGAAGTCGATGAGCTGCGGCAGCCGGCCCAGGGTGCGCTCGGCACAGGTGACAGCCTCGTCTCCGTAGCGCCGGAACCCGGTGCACAGTGCGCGGGGGTTGCCGGGCTCGGCCGGGTTGTACTGCCGCTTGTGGAGCATCCTTGCGAACTCGGCGTAGATCTGGCCGCGGACGGCCGGCAGGGGCTGGCCCGGGGTCGCCGCGTACAGCTGGCACAGCAGCGACGCCATGAGAGGGATGCGTGCCAGGCCCGCCAGGTGTGAGCGCTCGAGGTCGCCGACGAACAGCTGCGCCAGCCGGCCCGGGTCGCTGAGTCCATAGGCCGAAAACCAGCGATGGGCCACGTCCGCCAGCTCCACGAGCTGGAAGCGCTCCAGCTCGTAGCGGCCGACAGCCGGGCCGAGCAGGTCCAGCTCGCTCTCGGGGAGGGGACGCGTGGCGATGACGAAGCGGTAGTGCGGACGGTCCGGGTTCTCTTCGACCGAGCGCAGATGCCGCAGGACCCTCCACCGTCTGATGGGGTCCGCTATCTCGTCGAGTTCGTCCACCAGCACCAGCCAGCAGGCGCGTGGCGTCGGCGGCTCCAGGAACAGGGCCGGGGGCAGGGTTTCGACCAGGCCCTTGAGCCCTGAGCGCACCGCGCCCGCAAGGGCGGTGTCGAGCGCCTGGCCGTCCAGCGCCGCGGCGGGGACGAGTACCGGGACCACGCCCTGGCCGGGGTCCTGCCGCCAGCGGTCCACGCCGACTGCCAGGAGGGTGCGCAGGAGGCTGGACTTTCCCCCGCCCGCCCCCGCGAGAACGGCACACATCTGGGTGCTGCCCAGGATCCGGTCGATCGCGTCACCCTCGAACGGGAGCCCGTCCTGCGCCAGGCTGCCCAGCCGCTGGCGGACGTAGACGTCGTCCAGCGACGGCCCGGCGCTGGGCAGCATCGCGGGATAGGGGTGTTCCTTCGAGGTCTCGGCGGCGGCCGCCAGGTACTGGGCGAGCCAGCGGTCACGGTGGCGGGCGTCTTCGGGCGCGTCGGGGAACACGTTGACCTGGATGCCTCTGTCGCCCTGCTGGATCGCCGCGGGGGCGTGGAACGTATTGCCGGACACCTCGCGGCGCGCGCTGCCGGAGAACGCGTCAGCGGGGCCGCCCTCCCCCTCGGCTTCATCCAGCATTCGATGCCGTCGCCTCACTGCCAGCAGGTCCCGTCGCAGTACCGCCCACGATACCGGCGGCCCTCTCCCCCCGGGCCCTCTCCCCCCGGGCCCTCTCCGCCCGGGGGCTGCCGCGCAGGCGCCGGGAGCACTGTCTGAAGAAGCGGGCAATCCCTGTCGCCGGCAGCTTCGGATTACCCACGGCGCGGGTTCGTCATGAGCCGCGCGCGAGCACCCGCCGGCACGAGGGATACGGGCACTGGCGGTGCGCTCCCGGGCTCTCGTGCACGGCGGTGCGCGAGAGCCCGGTCCACGCTCCGGCCGTGTCCTGCCCGGTCCAGGTCCCGGCCGTATCCTGCCCGTTCCACGCTCCGGCCGTGTCCGGGGCATGTCGTCCCCGCCGGACGGTCGTCCCCGCCGGGGCGGGCCCCGAGCCCGCTGCACGGGGGTGGCAGAAGGCAGGGGGCCCGCTTGTCCCCCTGCTTCCGGGCGAGGGGCCGGACCGGATGCACCCCGCGCGGGCGGGGCGGAGTGGGGCGGGCGGAGCGGGTACCGGTCCCCTCCCCCAGGCCGGTCCGGGCATGGGTCCGGGCCGGTCCTGGCATGGGTCCGGGCCGGTCCTGGCATGGGTCCGGGCCGGTCCTGGCATGGGTCCGGGCCGGTGCGGGCATGGGTCCGGGCCGGTGCGCGCGGAACGCAGAAAAGGGCCCGCCGTCCCGGGGAACGTCCGGGACAGGCGGGCCTGATGTGGCGTCAGTCGTCGGGCGGAGGGGCATCGCGGGGCGGCCGGCGGCCGGGCGCGGCAGGGAGACGTGGGTCCGCGGCCGGGCGCCGCAGGGAGATGTGGGGCGCCGCAGGGAGATGTGGGTCACATTCGGCGGTGTCACATTCCGGGGGGCGGGCCCGTCGTAGAGGTGTATCTGTCAACGACGCGAGGGACACGTCATGGAAGCCCGTTTGAACCTGTTCGGCAGCGAGATCGCAGCCAAGACCGTGAAGTACATCAACACGGCGAGCATGGTGATCATCAAGGAGTCGACGCTGCCGAAGGCGACCCAGAACCTGGTGATGCTCCGCGCCAGCCAGATCAACGGCTGCGGCTACTGCACCGACGTGCACAGCAAGGACCTCGCGCACGACGGCGAGAGCGCGCTGCGCGTCAACCTGGTCGCGGCCTGGCGGGAGACCAACGCCTTCACCGAGGCCGAGCGCGCCGCGCTGGAGCTGACGGAGCAGGGCACCCGGATCGCCGACGGAGCCGGCGGGGTCACCGACGAGGCCTGGGCGAACGCCGCCAAGCACTACGACGAGGAGCAGCTGACCGCGCTGACGCTGCTCATCGCGCTCATCAACGCCACCAACCGCTTTCTCGTCATCAACCGGCAGCCCGGCGGCGACTACCAGCCCGGCCAGCTCGGCTAGGCAGACGTACGCGACAGGCCGATGTCCCGGCTACCGCTGAGCGGTGCCCCGGGACATCGGCCTTGTCGTGTCTGGGGGCGGGCCGGGGTGTCAGTCGCCGCGGTAGGCCAGCCGGGTGGCGAGGCGGGAGAACTCCTGGCGCCAGGGCCGGCCGAGGGCCGGGGTGGCCAGTGCGGCGCAGGCCTTGTCGACCAGGCCGGCGATCCTGCGTTCGGCGGTGGCTTTCGTGCCGCTCTCGTCCAGGAGGCGCCGCAGCAGTGCGGCGTCCGCATGCCCGTTGCGGGCCAGGAGGGCGCCGGCGTGCGGGGAGCGTTCCGCGGCGAGGGCCAGGAGCAGGGTCGTCCTGTGCCGGGCGGGGCCGGGTCCGGTAGGCCGGTCCGTGTCCTGGGTGGGGCCGAAGACGTCGATGAGGTCGTCGCGGAGCCGGCACGCCTCGCCGAGGGCCAGGCCGTAGCTCTCGAAGGCGGGGGCCAGCTCGGGGCGGCCGGCGAGCAGGGCTCCCAGGACCAGGGGGCGGTGGAGCGTGCCGCGGCCGGGCCCGGGCACGGCCCGGTGGCCAAAGGGCGCGGAGCCGGCGACGTCCTCGGCGGTGGCCGCGGCCGCGTTGTCCGGGTGCGGGCCGGTGGCCGGTTCGGTGCGCAGGTCGTTCCACACCGTGCGGGCCGCGGCGGGCAGCCGGGTGGCCAGTCTGTCGGCGTATGCGCGGGCATGGTCGCCGAAGAGCGCGACGTCCTCGGCGGCGGAGGTGTTGTCGTCGTGGAGCCGGGCACAGGGGTGCTGGTGCAGCAGTCCGAGGGCGGCGCAGGTGTCGACGGCGACCGGGTCTTTGGGGTTGCCGCCCGCGGCCAGGAATCCGCTCACGCAGAACACCGGCCGCAGCCGTGTGCCGCCGTCGGCGACGAGTGCGGCGAGGTCCTCGGCCGGTTGCGCCGCCCGGGGCCCGGTGTCGTCAAAGCGGTGGGCTTCCTGTTGTGCGCGGAGGTGGCGCAGTCGGTGTTCGACGAGGGCGAGCATGCCGGTGCGGGTCTGCTGGATCGAGCCGGTGTCAGCGGGGGGCGCGGAAACGCTCGTCATGGCAGGCCTTCTTCGCTGGGTGTACGCGGACGGGGCGGGGCCCGGGCACGGGCGGGGGCGCGGGCGGGGTCCGGGCGCCGGCGGGGGCGGGGTCCGGGCGCGGGCGGGGCCTGGCCTGGGGCGGCGGTCGTCGGCCACCGGGTGCCGGGCGGACGCGGGTGCCGGGCGGGTGCGGGTGGCCGGGGGTGCTCGTTCGCTGCCGGCCGCTCGGCTCGGTGCACTGCACTGCACTGCCCTGCCCTGCCCTGCGCAGCGCTGTGGTGTGGCGGGCGGCCGGTCCGGTCCGTCGGGGGTGGTGGTGCGTGCGCGGTGGGCTGCCGGTCAGGCCGCGGTGTTGTGTTCCGGCGGGAGGATCAGGGTGGGTTCGAGGGGGACGCGGGTGGCGGCGGGCTCTTCGTGGATCCGGGGCAGGGCGGGGCGTTCGCCGCGTTGCTGGCGCCAGCCCGCCTGGGCGGCCACCACGGCGACGTAGGGGATGAGGAAGGCGCCGGCCAGGGCGCACAGGGCGAGGGCGGGCCAGCGGTTCCAGGTGGCGGCCATGACGACCACGCAGGCGCTGCGTACGAGCATGGCGGCGAGGTAGCGGCGCTGGCGGGCGCGGACGTCCTGGGACAGGCCGGTGCGGGCCTGGGTGATGGACTCGGGGCGGGGGCCGTGCCGGTGCCAGGGGGTTCGGCGCATCGGGCCTCCGTGGACGCTCCGGCGTTCGTGCCGGATGGCCGGAAAACAAGGGGGGAGCGGGCTCCCTGGGGAGCGGGGCGGGGCTCGTGTGGTGCGGGGCTCGTGTGGTGCGGGTGCGCCTGTGCCGCCGGTGCGGGCCGGCGGTACGGGGGCGGCGCGGGCGGTCTGTCCCCTGACCGTCCGCGCCGCCGGGTCAGTGCAGTTCCTGGTCCGGTTCGCGTTCCGGGAGGGCGCTGGGCCGGGCGGTGTCCAGGTGTCCGTTCGGCGAGGCGTGGCCGTCCGGGGTGTGGTCGAGGTGGGCGCGGGCCTGCCGCATCTCCTGCGGGGTCGGGTGCGGGACCTGTCCGCCGTACAGCCAGCGGCTGAGGCGGTGGCGCAGCATCTCCTTGCGGGCCCGCGGGTTGGGCACTCCGTCGTGTTCGGCCGCGGGCGCGGGTGCCGTCTCGCGGATCTCCCTGGCCAGCAGGGCGTACTCCTGGCCGCGGTCGAGGGGTTCGTGGACCTCGACGAACTCGCCGTGCGGCAGCCTTCTGATCTTCCCGGTCTCGCGGCCGTGCAGGAGCTTGTCGCGGTCGCGCAGCTGGAGGCCGAGACAGATCCGCTTGGTGACGACGTAGGTCAGGGCCGGGACGAGGAAGAACCCGATCCGTACCGCGTAGGTGATCTGGTTGAGGGAGAGCTGGAAGCGTTCGGCGAGGACGTCGTTGGCGCCGCCGAACAGCAGGACCAGGTACAGCGCGACGAAGGCGCAGCCGAAGGCGGTGCGGGTGGGGTGGTCGCGGGGCCGGTCCAGGAGATGGTGTTCGTCCTTGTCGCCGGTGACCCAGGCTTCGAGGAAGGGCCACAGGGCCAGGACGAGCATCATCAGGGTGGGCAGGACGACGGCCGGTATCAGCACGCCGAAGTTGATGGTGTAGCCGCCGGGGGTGTTCCATTCCCAGGCGGGGAAGGCGCGCAGGGCGCCTTCGAGGAAGCCCATGTACCAGTCGGGCTGGGAGCCCTGGGAGATCTGGTCGGCGCGGTAGGGGCCGAAGGACCAGATGGGGTTGATCTGGGCGATGCCCGCCATCAGGGCGAGGACGCCGGAGACCAGGAAGAAGAAGCCGCCGGCCTTGGCCGTGTAGTGCGGCATCAGGGGCTGGCCGACGACGTTGTTCTCGGTGCGGCCGGGGCCCCGGAACTGGGTGTGCTTGTGGTAGAAGACCAGGATCAGGTGGATGACGGCCAGGGCCAGCATGATGCCGGGGATCAGCAGGATGTGGAGGCTGTAGAACCTCGGGACGACGTCCTGGCCGGGGTATTCGCCGCCGAAGAGGAACATGGTCACGTAGGTGCCGACCACGGGGATGGCGAGGGTGACGCCTTCGGCGATGCGCAGGCCGGTGCCCGAGAGCAGGTCGTCGGGCAGTGAGTACCCGAGGAAGCCCTCCAGGATGACCAGGACGAGGATCACGAAGCCGATCAGCCAGTTGACCTCGCGCGGCTTGCGGAACGAGCCGGTGAGGAAGTGGCGCAGGGTGTGCAGGCAGAGTGCGCCGATCATGGTCAGGGCCGACCAGTGGTGCAGCTGGCGGATGAACAGGCCGCCGCGTATCTCGAAGCTGATGTCGACCGTGGAGGCGTAGGCCCTCGACATCGGGATGCCCTGGAGCGGGACGTGGGAGCCGTGGTAGACGGTCTCGGCCATGCTCGGCTCGAAGAACAGGGTGAGCCAGGTTCCGGTGAGGATGAGGATGACGAAGCTGTAGAGCGCGATCTCGCCGAACATGAACGACCAGTGTTCGGGGAAGACCTTGCGGGCCAGGAATCCGAAGTTGTAGATCCCCAGCCGTCCGTCGGCCCAGTCGGCGATGCGCTCGCCTTTGGGCGCTTCGGCGCGCCCGCTCGGCGGAGCCTCCTCGATCGTGCTCATACCCGCGCGCCCTCCCGTCGCCGCTCGGCCGTCACAGGCACACCCCGCCCGGCCGGTGAGCGGTCGGGGGTGGGGGCGGCCTGCCGCGGCGCAAGCGGGCCCGTGCCCTGGAGCGGATCGAACGCTATCGACGCGTGAGGTGGGCGATCAACCGCGCTCAAGCGATACTCGAGTCTGTACTGGGCTGGTTCTCGGGCGAGTTGGGAGCCGGGCGGACGCACACCGTCCCTCCCTTGGTGCAACAGGGCTTTTTTTGCAGGCCTGTTGGTGGTGTGCGGGTGGCCTGTGTTGTTCAAGTGGACTTGCACGGGGGCTGGTTGCTCCACTCTTGTCATGCTCGAAGCGTAGGACCGGGCCGTTTGTGCACGCGACGGCGCGAGGTGGCCATGCGGCTGGAATCTGCCGCTCGGCGGCGGGCGTTCAGCGTTCACGGGCGGCGCGGGTCTCCGGCCGGCGCCGCGGCCGGCGGCTGGGCGGGCGGGCCGGCGGGCCGCCGCCGGGCGGAGCCCGCGGGGGCCGCGGTGACGGGGGTGTCCGGGGCGGCGGGGCGGCGCTTTCGCGCCTGCGGGCCGTGGGTGAGGCTGGGCGGCGCCGCCGGGTCCTGGCCGCTGGTTCCCGCGCGCAGTGCGGCGTGCAGGACGCGGGGGTGCAGCGCGGCGGTGGGCGCGGCGGCCGTCTGGTGCTGCTGGAGCAGCAGCGTCGCCGCACGGGGGTCCGTGGTCGCGGCGGCCGCGATCCGGGCCGCATAGCCCCGGGTGAGCCGGGTGCGCAGGCCGGCCGTCCCGCCGTGGTCCGCCCGGGCCGTGTGCAGGCTGCGCAGGCTCGCCTGCCAGGCGGGGGCGATGCGGTGGGCGAGGGCCTGGCGCAGCCGGTAGCCGAGGCCGACGGCGCTCTGGTGGGCGGCCAGCATGTGGTCCAGGACCAGGGCCTGCTGCACGGCGAGTGTCATGCCGTGGCCGTGGGCGGGGGCGAGGGCGGCGAGGGCGTCGCCGACGACGAGGAACTGGTCGGGCCAGCGGCGCAGCTTCTCGTAGTGGTGGCGGCGGTTGTCGGTGCGGGCGCAGCTGTAGACCGGGCCGAGGGGGGTGGCGGCCTGGAGGAGGTCGTGCAGCAGGGGGTGGGGCAGGGCGGCCGCGGCGTGCAGCAGGCCCTCGTGGTCGGTGGGCGGCGGTGTGCCGTCGCCGCAGCTGAGCGAGACCGACCAGCGGCCGCCTTCGACGGGGCTGAGGATGCCCTGGCGGGGGTTGCCGGGTGAGGCCATGAGCAGCAGGCTCTTCCAGTCGGCGACATGGCCGACGGGGGGCGTGAACACGGCGGTGGCGTAGGTGGTGGGGGCGGTGACGACGGTCCGCGGGGGCGGGGTGTAGCCGAGTTCGGCCAGCCACCGGGGGGCGTGCGAGGTGCGTCCGGAGGCGTCCACCACGAATTCGGCGGGGATCAGACGCCGGGGTGTCCAGCCGTCGGGCGCCTGCCGGTCCCGGCCGCGTGCCCATACCCCGGTGACGGTGTCGTGGGGGCCTTCCTCCAGGGCGACGACCTCGTGTTCGGTCAGGAAGGCCACCTTGGGGTCGGCCCGCAGGCGGTCGCGTATCACCGAGTCGGTCAGGTCGCGGCCGGCGCTGAGCATCGACAGGCCCGAGTCGAACCGGGGCAGCCAGCCGCCGGGGCCGAGCAGCAGCATGTCCTCGGGCATACGGACACGGACCGCGCCGGCGCGGGTGAGGTCCTGGCCGATGCCGGGGAAGAGCTGCTCCAGGCCCTGCTGGGCGGCGGTGGTGAGGGGGTGCGTGTGGCGGGCCTGGGGCAGGCCCCGGCGCCGGCCGGGTCCGCGCGGCAGCCAGTCGCGTTCGATGACGGTGACCCGGTCCATGAAGTTGGCCAGGGCCCGTGCCGCGGTAAGCCCGGCGAGGCTGGAGCCGATCACCACGGCGTGGCCGTGGCCGCCTGTGTCTGCGCGTGCGTGCGGACTCAACTCGGCGGCCCTCCCTGTGCGTTGTGGTTGCATCATGCGATGCGGGCCGCCGGTGGGGCAGGGCGCGTTCCGGCCGGTCGGGGGCGCCGTCGCCGAGGCGGCCCGGCCGTGTTCACGGCGGGAGCGGCTCGCCGCCCGGGGCGAGCGGGGCGATGTGCCTGGTGGGATGCGTACGCCGCGGCCACCGTCCGGCGCCGGACCGCCCCGGCCGGCAGGGGCGGGCGGCGGGCGGGGGTTCAAGTGAGTGTCGAGGGATTCACGAGGGGGGCTCCGGCGTGCGTCGAGGACCCGGCGTGCCGCAGGTATCCCTGCCGGGGGGCCTGGTCCTGGCTCGACGGCGAAGGGAGCGTGGGTTCACCTGGTGACAGGAGGCTGCCGCCGCCTTGTTCGGGCCGGGAAGGCTGTGTCCCCCCGGGACGAGAACTCCGCACGCGTGATGCTCGTCCGGGCTGGTCTCACCCCGGCCGGCGCTGAGGCGTAAGGCCACCTGGGGCGTCGCCCCAGGTGGCCGCCTGAGCCAGGAACCCACTCCCTTCAGGGCGGGGAGGATTCACGCGTTGCGGTAGGCGACTCGGTGGGCCATGGCGGTGAGTTCGTCGCGCCACGTCTGGGGGACGGGGGCGTCGGCGATGGCTTTGCAGCCGCGTTCGACGAGGCCGGCGATGTGCTGTTCGACGTCGTCGGGGACGCCGGTGTCCACGAGCCGGCGGCGTACCTCGTCGGGGGCGTGGCCGGGCTCGGTGATCAGGCGGTGGATGTGTGCGTCGCGCTGCATCGCCCAGCCCAGCAGCAGCGTCATCTTGTGCTGGGTGAAGTCCAGGCCGGCGGGTTTGCCGGTGTCCGCGGAGTCGCCGAAGGCGTCCAGGAGGTCGTCGCGCAGCTGGAAGGCCTCGCCCACCGCCTCGCCGTACTCGGTGAAGGCGGCGGCCAGTTCGCGCTGTCCCGCCGCGCTCGCGCCGACCACCAGGGGGCGGTGGATGGTGTAGCGGCCGGATTTGATCAGGGCGATCCAGCGGGAGAGCTCGGGGTCGACGGAGAACTCGGCGGCCGCGGCGACGTCCATGTACTGGCCGATCATCACTTCCGAGCGGAGCTTGTTCCACTCGGCGAGGGCCGTCCGCGGGGCCTTGGACATCAGCTCGCCCGAGTAGACCAGTGCCAGGTCGCCGACGAGGAGGGCGACGCCTTCGCCGAAGCGGCGTGACTCCCCCTGCCATCCGCGGCTGCTGTGCAGTGCGGTGTGCTTGGCGTGGACGGTGGGCAGGCCGCGGCGCTGGTCGGAGTCGTCCAGGACGTCGTCGTGGATGAGGGCGGAGATGTGCAGCATCTCCAGGGCCGCGGCGGCTTCGACGATCCCGGGGTCGTCCGGGTCGCCGCCGGCGGCGAGGTAGCCGGCGATGCAGAAGGCGGGCCGGATGCGTTTGCCGCCCGACGCGGTCAGTTCCGACAGCGCGTCGATGGCGACGACCGCCCGTTCGTTCACTTCGGCCCACTCCTGGCGTTCGGCCGAGAGGAAGGAGCGCAGCCGGTCTTCGACGCGTCGCAGCAGGTCGGTGCTGGTGCGGCGGGCGGCGGTCCCCTCGGGGCCGGACCGGGTGGTCAGGTCCGTAGTCACACGTGTCTCCTCAAGTAGGTGTACGGGCGCTGGTGGCGGGGCGCCGGGGGTGGCGGGCCGTCCGGCCCGTCGTTCCCGGGTCCGGGCCGGCCGCGCGGGTGGCGGCGGCGGGCGGAAAGGGCGGGCACGGGTGCGGGCCCCGGGTGCGGGCGGGCCGTCGTTCCCGGGTCCGGGCCGGCCGCGCGGGTGGCGGCGGCGGGCGGAAGGGGCGGGCACGGGTGAGGGCTCGGGTGCGGGGCGAGCCTGGAGTTCCCCTTTAGGGGCGATCGATTGCGAATGGTGCGCGTTGACACCCTCAATTGCGCCGTGGAAGTCTCCCCAGTGCACCCATAGTTACGTCTGGGCAGCATCGGGGGGTCGGAACGCACACGACGTGCTTTGTCCGCTGAACACATCAGAACCGGTACTCGCGGGGCCGGATCCGAACTCTCTGCCGGAATTCACCGGCGCAGACCGTCCGGTCACCACTGCGGTTCATTTTTCGGTGGTTCTCGGCGCGGGATCCGGTCGCGGCGCCCCCCTTTTTTGAGGGTCACCGATCCGACATCGAATGCAGCGATCAGCACGGGGAATTGATGGAGCCGTGCCGGTCGCAGGGCGAGCCACCTCATGAAGGAGATTCATGGAGTTTCACGCATGCCCCGGAAACCACACCCAGGAACTCCGCGCGGCCGCCGGGTCCGTCCTCTGTGTCCCGTGTATCAGGCAGGTGGAGTGCAGTCTGCGTACGCTTCCCGGGCTCTACCAGGAGAGTCTGCACAACGTGTCCCCCATATCCAGGCGGCTGAGCCAGACGAGGGTGTCCGGGAGCCGCAGCAGGGATCATCTGAACCTGTCGGCGCTCGATGCCCGGCACAACATCCTCGCCATTCTCGAGTCGTGGTCGGGATTCGTTGCGGAAAAGCTCGGCAAAGCCGCCCCGCAGCGCGGTGTCGGCCAGCTTGCGCGGTTTCTGCTGCTCAATCTGGAGTGGCTCACGGCCCAGCCTGTGGCTGCCGATTTCGCGGACGAGATGGAGGGGCTGCGGGCTGAACTGCTGTGCACCGTCGATCCGGGTCCCGGTGATTTCCGCGCGCTCATCACGGAGTGTGTGGTGGACAACTGCCCGGGGACGATCAGCACTTCGTCGCAGAACGCCCCGGACGCGGGAAGGGGCAGCATCGGGTGCTCGTCGGGGCATACCTGGGAAATGCACGAGTGGATCACTCTGCGGCCGCTGATGGAGCGGCGGCAGAGGGCGGTCAGCGCATGACCAGGCCGCCGCGTCACCGGCTCGTTCCCACGAATGTGGCCGCTCTGGCGGCGGGGGTGTCCGAGGCGACCATCCGCAAGTGGGTGAGCCGCGGGAAGATCACCCGCTACGGCACGCCGGGTCGGTCGGAGTTCGACATCGACGAGCTCACGCAGATCGCGCTGCGGCGCCGGCCCTGACACCCTGCGGGGGACGGCGGCGTTGCGTGCCCGGGTGACCGCGCTGTCACGGCGGTCGGCACCGGCGACACCCGGTCCCGCCCGCCCGCCTGCCCGTCTGTCTGCCCGTCTGTCTGCTTGCTGCTTGCCTGTCTGCCGGGCTCCTACGCTCTGTTCGCGGGCGGCAGGGACCGTGACAGGGCGCGGTCGGTGAGGGCGCCGGCGGCTCCGGTGTAGGCCTGCGGGGCGAACAGGTCGGTGAGGTCGGTGGCGCCGAGGGCGGCCGCGGCCCGGCCGTCCTCGGCGAGGAGGTCGGCGAGGGTTTCGCCGGTGCGGGCCGAGCGGGCGGAGGCCTCGTTGAGCAGCCGGCGTGCCTCGGTCTTTCCCAGCAGCGGCGCCAGGACGGCGGCGATGCGTTCGGAGACGATCTGCCCTGCGGTCAGGGCGGTGTTGGCGCGCATGCGCCGTGGGTCCACCGACAGCTGCGAGGTCAGTTCCACGGCCTGGTGGGCCGCTCCCCCGGCCAGCCGCAGCAGGGCGCGCAGGGGTTCCCACTCGGCGTGCCAGGCGCCGGCGGAGCGTTCGTCCTCGCTCGGCATGCAGGCCAGCACGGTCGCCGCGAGCTGCGGTGACTGCAGGGCGGCGGAGCGGATGGCGGTCGCGAGGACGGGGTTGCGTTTGTGCGGCATCGCCGAGGACGCGCCGCGGCCGCCGGGCGCCGGCTCGTGCACCTCGCCGGTCTCGGTGCGGGTCAGGCAGAGCACGTCGACGGCGATCTTGCCGAGGGCGCCGCACAGGAACGCGGCGGCGGTGGCCACGTCCACCACCGGGGTGCGCAGCACGTGCCAGGGCAGGAGGGGGGCGCTCAGCCCGAGTTCGGCCGCGAACGCCTCGGTCAGTTCCCGCACGTAGGCGGCGGGCTCGACGCCGGGCGCGTGCTGGAGGTATCCGGCCAGGGTGCCGGCGGCGCCGCCGAGCTGGACGGGCAGTCCCCGGGCGCCGAGGTCGTCGAGTTTGTGGGCCGCGTCCAGGACGAGGTGGCGCCAGCCGGCCGCCTTGAGGCCGAAGGTCGTCGGGACCGCGTGCAGGGCCAGGGTGCGGCCCGCCATGAGCGTGTCGCGGTGCCGCGCGGCGAGGGCGGCCAGCGCCTGATCCACGCGGGCCAGGTCGGCGCGGATCAGGCGCAGGGTGCGGTGGGCCACCAGGACGCTCGCCGTGTCGAGGATGTCCTGGCTGGTGGAGCCGCGGTGCACGTAGGCGGCGGCGTCGGGGTCCTTTGCCGCGACCAGCGCGGTGAACTCCCGTACCAGCGCCACCACCGGGTTGGCGGACTCGCGGGCCTGGCGGGCCAGGGACGCGAGGTCGAGGCGTTCGGCGCGCGCCGACTCGGTGATCACCCGGGCGGCGGCGCCGGGCACCGTGCCGAGCCGGGCCTGGGCCCGGCTCAGTGCCGCCTCGGCGTCCAGCATGGCCTGCAGCCACGCGCCGTCGGACACCGCGGCCGCGGCGGGGGTGCCCGCCCAGACCGGAGCGAGCAGACCGCAGTCCTGCTGCGCCGCGGCCGCGGTGAGGGTGGTGTCAGTGGGCATGCGAGAGTCCTTGGTGTGGATGCGTGGGGGCCTGGCCGCCGTGGGCGGCGGTGTTCTCCCCGGCGCCGGGCGGGATGCGGCCGGCGCAGACGAGTGCGGCGCGGGCGATGGCGTCGGAGTCGGTGAGGGTGACGGAGTTGACGCCGGGGCGGATGCCCGCGGCCGTCACCCAGTGCACCGACTCCGTGGGCACGCCGAAGGCGAAGCGGCGCGGGTGGGGCCGTCCGGCCGCGTCGATCAGGCGGAACGGGCGTGTGGTGACGGCCAGTCCGTCGGTCTGGTGGCTGCCGGTGGGGCGGGTGCGGATGCGGTAGGCGGTGCACTGGCCGGTGGCCAGGAGGTGGCGCAGGAGGGGGTCGGCGGTGCGGGTGAGGGTGATCTCGGGCAGGCGTGCCTCGACGAGGGCGTCGACCCGTACGGCCGAGCCGGGTACGAGGGGTGAGCTGACGGTGTATCCGCTGTTGTCGGCGTCGACCTGTACGGCCGGTCCGACGACGTGCAGGACGCCGGCCTCGATCAGCGCGATCATCTCCTCGACGCGCCGGGCGGGCGGGCCGATGGACAGGTAGGCGTTGAGCGGGGTGTACCAGTTGTCCAGGTCGGTGCGGTAGGAGTCGCCGTGCAGGCCGCCGTGGTCGACGGCGAGGCGGATCTCGTTGCGCAGGTCGCGCAGGACGTCGAGGGCGGCTTTGAGGGGGCCGCTGACGTTGCCGCAATGGGCTTCGGCGACGTCTTCGCGCAGGTGGTCCAGGAGCCAGCCGGTGAAGTCGTCGGGGCCGGTGAACTCGCGGTCGCGGTAGGGGCGGGCGATGAGTTCCCAGTCCCAGCGGTCCTTCTCGCCGATGCCGTGGGCGGCGATGACGGCGTCGGTGTGGTGTGGCTGCGGTCCGGCGGCGAGGTAGTCGTCCTGGAACTGCTGGGCCCGGGCGGTGTATCCGCGTGAGGTGAGCAGGGTGCGGTAGTAGACGGCCTCGACCTCGCGGGAGATCAGCGGCCACAGCTGGTCCTTGAAGTCCAGGCCGGTGCTCTCGTGGGTGCGGCGCAGCCGGGCGATGTGCTCGGCGGTGAGCAGGAGCGGTTCGTGACGGCCGTGGGGGCCTTTCTCGTTCTCGCCGCGGGCCTGGTAGGGCACGCCGCGCCGGGAGGCGGCGTGGATCTGCGGTTCGCGTCCGCAGGGGTGGTAGACGAGGCGGCCGCTGACGCGGGTGAAGGTGCCGCCTCGGCCGGCGGTGAGCTGGGCGAGGTGGTCGAAGAAGTTCAGGCCGAGGCCGCGCAGCAGCACCGTCGTGCCGGGGTGCAGGACGTCGAGGTCGACGTCGGCGGGGTTGGCCGGCGGGATGTAGAGCAGTCCGGCCTGCCGGGCCCGGGCGGTGACGTCGCGTTCGGTGGCGTCCGCGCGGACCGGCAGGTGTCCCTGGCACAGGATCACCGCGTCCAGGCCCGGCAGGACGCTGCCGTCGCTGAGCGTCACCCGCTGGAGGGCCGCCTCGCCGGTGTCGGGGTCGTCGTCGAGGGCGACGGCGAGGTGGGGGTGGGTGCTGACGGTCAGTCCGGCGGGGGCGCCGTCGGTGACGCGCTGGTGGGCCCAGCGCAGGTAGTGGCCGTAGAACGCGCGGGTGGGGTAGGTGTCGGAGTCCAGCCGGCGGGCCTCGGCGAGGGCTTCGGCCGGATGGCCGTCGCCGAACTCGCCGGCGCCGAGGGCGAGGGCCCACTCGTGCAGGCTCGGTCCGGGCTCCAGGGGGCCGCGCAGGTCCACGCTGGCGTCGGTGAACACCGATATCTGTCCGGCCACGGTGTTCATGAGGAGGTGGCGGGACTGGTCGGTGCGCCACACCTTGCCGGGGCCGGGCGGGTAGGGGTCGACGACATGGACGTGGACGGTGCTGCCCTCGGGCTGCGAGCGGAAGTTGGCGCACAGCCGCTCGAGAACCGAGAGTCCGCGCGGGCCGGCGCCGATCACGCACACGGAGCGATGTCTCGTTGTCATGTTTCCTGTTTCTGCCGTTGTCGAGCAACAGAGCGAGGGCCGCTGGGCACGGGGCTGTGGAGGACGCCTGTGGCCCCCGCCCCCTTCACCACTCGAGGAGCGCGAAGCCCGCCGCCATGCCTCCGCCGAAACCGGCCAGGAGGATCAGCTCGCCCGGGTGGAAGGCGCCCGCACGGGCGGCCTCGTCCAGGGTGATCGGGATGGAGGCGGCGCCGGTGTTGCCGTAGCGGGTCAGCGTCAGGTGCATGGTGGCGCGGGACAGGGCCAGTTCGGCGAAGACGGTGTCCAGCATGACGCCGTTGGCCTGGTGCGGGACGAAGTGGCTGATGTCGTCGGGGGCGACGCCTGCCTCGTGCAGGAACTGCTTGGTCAGCGCGGGCAGGCGGTCCTCGACGAAGCGGCGTACCGCTCGGCCGTCCATCGTGAAGTACTGCCGGCCGGCCTGGAGGGTGTGCTGGTCCAGGGGCAGCCGGCTGCCGCCGCCGGGCACCTGGATCAGGTGCGCCAGTTCGCCGAAGGTGTGGTGGGCGACGTGCCGGATGCGTGCGCCGTGACCGGTGCGGCCCAGGACCATCGCGCCGGCGCCGTCTCCGAAGAGGACGACCGTCCTGCGGTCGTGGGGGTCGAGGATGCGGGAGTAGACGTCCGCGCCGATGACGAGCGCGTGGCCGCCGCGGCGGGCGAGGATGCCCTCGACGGCGGTGAGCGCGAACACCTCGCCGGAGCAGACGGCGTTGATGTCGAAGGCGGCCGCGTCGGCGGCGCCGAGGTGGTGCTGGACGTAGGCGGCGGTGGGCGGCTGGGGCCGGTCGGGGGTGGAGGTGGCGACCACGATCACGGTGAGCTGGTCGGCGGTGATGCCGGCCGATTGCAGCGCGGCCCGTCCCGCGGCCGTGGCCAGGTCGGAGGTGGCCTGGTCGTGGGCGGCCCAGCGGCGTTCGCGGATCGCGGTCTTGGCGGTGACCCAGGCGTCGTCGACCGCGGCCGCCGCGCCGACTTCGTCGTTGGAGACAACCCGGTCCGGCACAAAGGCACCGGTGCCGAGGATCCCTGTATCGGTCATGCGCCTGCCCTCCCCTCACGTGGTGGTGGTGCGCTGGCTGTGCGGCCGGCCGGCGGGTGCGCGGCCGTGACCGACCCGCCGGGCGGGCGGGCCGCCGGGGGCTGCCGCTCGTCGTGTGCGGGTGCGTTCGGTGCCGGCCCCGGCCCCGGCGCGGCGCCGGGG